>CAZDND010000025.1:1339-16841 GCA_964506825.1 uncultured Syntrophothermus sp. | reverse complement strand
TGCCATCGTCGTCGCTGCGGCTTTGCTGGCATCGGGCTGCACGGTCTTGAACAAAGATCGTGAATCTCCTGTGACGGAAGTGACTAAAGACAGCCCGACAGTGCTTGATGTGTACCGTGGCACCGACTACCGCAGTGAGCTGGAGCGTCAAAAACAGAGTTCAGCGCAAGACAGGTTCCGCGAAAAGTCTCCAGCCAGAGCAGTGAACCGAGGCGATGAGATCACACAGCGGTATTGGTCGGCAGTGGAACCAATGAACCAGCGGTTCGCCCGCGTGCCCAACCCTGATCTGGTGATGGTGGTGTTCCCGCACTTGGCTAAGGGCCAGTACCCAGTTCCCGGCTATGTGACCGTGTTCCCAATGTACGAGCGCGTGGAATATGCCCTGCCAGGGGAAATTTCCGAGGATTTGTTGGCTTGGCGTGCCAGCTACTTCGACACCAAGCCAGAGCGCGAAACCAAGAAGGTTCGTGAATTTGCCAGGAAGTATTCCCTGGAGCACTATTTTGAAGTGGGCCGTATGGGGATAGAACACTGTCTGCTGCCTCAGGAAGGGCTGGTTCTGCCTGGTGATTTGATAATTGGAGCGGACAGCCATACCTGCACCTATGGGGCGCTGGGAGCCTTTTCGACCGGGGTTGGTTCCACAGACATGGCGGCGGCTATGGCTACCGGTGAGGCATGGTTCAAGGTACCAGAAACGATCAAGTTTGTGTTTAAAGGGCAACTGCCCCGTTGGGTAGGGGGCAAGGACCTGATCCTTAGGGTTATAGGCGACATTGGAGTAGATGGTGCCCGCTATATGGCCATGGAGTTCACCGGCCCGGTTATTGATCGGCTTTCCATGGATAACCGGTTTACGATGGCTAACATGGCCATTGAAGCTGGTGGCAAGAACGGCATATTTGCTCCGGACCAGATCACATTGGACTATGTTGAAGGACGCAACAAAAGGCCATACAAACTCTATGCCAGTGATCCCGACGCGGGGTTTATCGACGTTCGGGAGTATGACGTAACCGATATGGAGCCGGTGGTTGCCTTTCCCCATCTGCCGGAAAACACCAGGACCGTCAGTGAAGCCTCTGGTATTGCCATCGACCAGGTGGTGATCGGTAGCTGCACCAATGGAAGGATTGAGGATTTAGCAATGGCGGCGGGCATACTCAAGGGCAGGAAGGTCCATCCGGAGATCCGGCTATTAGTATTTCCCGGCACCCAGGAAATCTTTGTGGAAGCAATGAAAAAGGGGTATATTGAAGATCTGATCTTGGCCGGGGCTGCTGTCAGCACACCCACCTGCGGACCCTGTCTGGGAGGTCATATGGGAATACTTGCCAAAGGCGAAAGAGCATTGTCAACTACTAACCGTAATTTCGTAGGACGCATGGGCGATCCGGGCAGTGAGGTTTATTTATGCTCACCTGCGGTTGCAGCTGCGTCAGCTATTAAAGGCAAGATTACTCCACCCTGGGAGGTGCTATAAATGAGCGTAACTGGAAAAGTATTCAAATTTGGGGCCGATGTGGACACTGATGCCATAATCCCAGCTCGCTATCTGAATACCAACGATCCGCAGCAGTTAGCTTTGCACTGCATGGAGGACGCCGATCCTCAGTTTCCATCGCTGGTAAATAATGGCGATATAATTGTTGCCGGCAAAAATTTCGGGTGCGGAAGTTCCCGGGAGCACGCCCCGATAGCCATAAAGGCAGCGGGCGTCTCGCTGGTAATTGCAGGATCCTTTGCCCGGATATTCTATCGGAATGCCATTAATATCGGACTTCCGATTTTGGAATCTCCGGCTTGCATCGATGAAATCCAACCTGGAGATCAACTGGAGGTCGATGTAACTAAAGGAGCTATAAAGAACCTATCGAGCGGAAAAACATACCAAGCGGAACCTTTCCCCGACTTCATGCAGAATATTATTGACAAAGGCGGCCTGATTAATCATGTCAGAGAGAAGGTGAAGTAGTTGTATAAAATTGCAGTTTTACCCGGGGACGGTATCGGGGCAGAGATAGTACCTGAGGCCATAAAAGCTCTTCAGGCCATCGGCAGTAAACACGGTCATGTATTCGAATTTCGTGGGGCGCTGATCGGCGGAGCGGCCATAGATGCCGTCGGGGTACCTCTTCCTGATGAAACCCTGGAGCTCTGCCGGCAAAGCCAGGCGGTATTACTGGGAGCAATCGGGGGGCCTAAATGGGAAAATATACCGGTCGAGCTGCGTCCGGAGGTTGGGGCCCTGCTGCCCTTGCGCAAACACCTGGGCCTATATGCTAATCTCCGCCCAGCGTTCCTGTTTCCGGATTTACTGGACGCGTCGACCCTGAAGAGAGAAGTTATCGAAGGGGTGGACCTTCTGGTAGTAAGAGAACTGACTGGGGGCATCTACTTCGGGGAGAAGCGGCGCTATAAGAACGATCAGGGTGAGGTTGCTTCCGACATTTGCGAGTACTCGACTACTGAAATCGAGAGGATCTGTCGGCTTGGTTTTGAAAGAGCCCGCAGGAGGCGCAAACACCTTACTTCGGTTGACAAAGCCAACGTCCTGGAAAGTTCGAGACTATGGCGTGATGTGGTGACGGCTTTAGCGTCAGAATATCCGGATGTGGAACTGGATCACATGTATGTAGATAATTGTGCCATGCAGTTGATTCGGAATCCCCGCCAATTTGATGTGATTGTGACTGAAAACATGTTTGGGGATATTTTAACGGACGAGGCATCCATGCTGACAGGTTCCATTGGGATGCTGCCATCAGCTTCCATCGGTGGTTCGGTCAGTCTGTACGAGCCTTCCCACGGTTCTGCGCCGGACATAGCCGGGCAGAAGAAGGCCAATCCCTTGGCCACTATTCTTTCTGCGGCCATGATGCTTGATTATTCCTTTGATTTGATCAAAGAAGCCCGGGAAATAGAAACTGCTGTACGCCAAGTGCTGCAAGAGGGTTACCGGACGCCGGATATCTTCAAGGTCGGTGATAAGCTGGTCAATACTGAAGAAATGGGAGATTTGGTAGCCCAGAAAATCGGTGAGGTGAGATGTTAGCGATGGGGATAACAAATTGAACGTACTTATTTATGACACAACCTTGAGAGATGGGACTCAGGGAGAGGGGATATCCCTTTCCGTGGAGGACAAGCTCAAAATCGCTCGTCGCCTGGATCAGTTGGGAGTTTCATATATCGAGGGAGGCTGGCCTGGAAGCAATCCCAAGGATATAGAGTTTTTCCATAGAGTTGGGGAATTGGGGCTGGAATTTGCCAAAATCACAGCCTTTGGAAGCACCCGCAAGCCTAATGTGCCGGTTCAGGATGATGGGAACGTAAAAGCCCTGATCGACAGTGGAGCCCCAGTGGCAGCGATTTTTGGCAAGGCTTGGGATTTCCATGTTTTTAAGGCGTTGGAAACGACTCTGGAAGAGAATTTAGCTATGGTCACCGACACCGTCAGGTACCTGAAGGAACGCGGTCTTGAGGTGGTATTTGACGCTGAGCATTATTTCGACGGCTATAAGAATAATCCGGAATACGCTATCCAGGTCTGCAAGTCAGCCGAAGAGGCTGGAGCAGACTGGATAGTCCTTTGTGACACCAATGGGGGTTGCATGTCATGGGAAATCGAGTCGATAGTCCTCAAGACCCGGGAGTCGATTATGATTCCTTTGGGAATTCACGTCCACAATGACGGGGGATGCGCAGTTGCCAACAGTCTGGCTGCCGTGCGATGCGGGGCCACACAGGTACATGGAACCATGAACGGATACGGGGAACGTTGCGGAAATGCCGATCTGGCAACCATCATACCAAATCTGGAGCTGAAAATGGGTTGTATTTGCTTGCCTCCGGGACGGTTGAAGAAGTTGACTGAGACATCCCGGTATATCAGCGAGATAGCTAATTTACCCCACGCCAATAACCAGCCATATGTTGGCCACGCCGCATTTGCACATAAGGGCGGTATCCATGTTAGCGCGTTGCTCAAGAACTCGCTTACCTATGAACACATCGCCCCGGAAGCGGTCGGCAATCACCGGCGGGTTCTGGTCTCTGAGCTTTCAGGTCTCTCCAATCTGATGTATAAAGCGAGAGAATTTGATCTGGATGTCAACATGTACGACAATACCAGCCGCCAGATAATCAAGGACATCAAGGAGATGGAAAACGAGGGTTTTCAATTCGAGGGGGCGGAGGCTTCTCTGGAACTTTTGCTCAACAAAGCTTTCGGACGCCATCAGGATTTCTTCCAGTTGGTTAACCTGAAGATCATCGTCGAGAAGAGGGAAGATAGTGGGATCACCTCGGAAGCGGTCATCAAAGTTAGGGTGGAAGATGAGGTTGTCCACACGGCGGCGGAAGGTGACGGCCCGGTTAATGCATTGGACAACGCTCTGAGAAAAGCTCTGTCGGACTTTTTTCCGTCGATTGAAAGGATGCATCTCAGCGATTACAAGGTCAGGGTTCTGGACGGTAATGAAGGCACGTTGGCCAAAGTGCGAGTACTTAACGAAACTTCCAGCGGAAGCGAAAGATGGAGTACCGTGGGAGTCTCTGAAAACATTATCGAAGCCAGCTGGCAGGCATTAGCGGACAGCGTTAATTATCTCTTGTTTAAGGAGCACCAAGAGACCAGGCAGGATTAACCTGTCATGGTCGGGCTGTGACAGATCATCATCACAAAGGCTCAAGCATCTCCTATCCGGGGGTACTTGAGCCTTTTAACTCAGAAAGGCATGCGGCAGTTCAGCAGGCAAACAGCCATCTTCTAATGCCCGTATTCAGGAATCTCTGCCTCCCGGGATTATTAACGGGTGGCTGGCAGCAAACCTTGTTGGCGATCTGATGATGGTCCAACCTGGAATTTAAATGCGTTAATATTGCAGGGGGTTGATTGATCCTGATGATAAGAGCTTATGTATCATAAAATCGAGTTAAAAACGAAGCATTTGCCCGACTAATCCAGTATAATTGGAATTACAATTGATCACGGCTGGCACCGGCTCGAACAAAAAAAGCAATGAATTGAATAAAAAATTCAAACATCGTGAAGGAACGAGCAGACGTTGGCAGAATAGTAATTTATATGAATCGTTATTGCAGGATGTTCTGATCTCCTTTTCACTATGATTCCTTTAAGAAAGGGGAGAGCTCTGAATGGACAAAGGCAGGATTAATTTCCGCGGTCTTCTGGATAGCCTTGGAGTGCCAGTGATTTCTCTTTCCAAAGATTGGAGTATCAACTACGCCAATGAAGCTTATGCCGAATTGACGGACCAATCGGTCGACCAACTGGAGGGCCGCCAACTTTTAGAGCTATTCCCGGATGCGATCGGTACGCCGTCCTATGAGGCCTTTTTGCAGGTCCTGGAAACCCAGCAACCCAAATGCATTCAAATTGAGATTAAGGGGACAAAATACCGTCAGAATATCTACCCAACAGAGTTGGGGTTTGTTTCTCTTTTTCAGGAACCTTGCGAACCGGCCGCCGAGGCCCGGGTTATCAGCAATGATTATCTGCAAATATTCAATGACGTCAATGATTCGTTGCTTTTGCTGGATGTGTTTTCCAACAAGATAATCGATGCCAACAAGCCGGCTTGCCGCATGTTTGGCTACAGTCATGCTGAACTGATGAACAAACAGGTAGCGGATTTGAGCTCAGAGGAACCGCCATTTACCGGGGAGAGCTTAGCTCATTGGATCAAGAAAGTGGCTTCCAACAACCCCCAGATCCAGGTTATAGAATGGTTGGTCAAAGATAGTTCGGGCAGGTCATTTTGGGTGGAGATGAAAACCAAGAGCACCTATGTTGACGGCAAAGAAAGACTTTTGTTCGTCCTTCGTGATATTACAGAGTTGAAGGAGACCCAAAGGAGACTGAGGGACAGTTCTGACAGATATCTGGAGATATTTGAAAATTCCGGGGACCTGATTTACGTTCACGATTTGGATGGCAATTTCCTCAGGGCGAATAAGATGATGGAAGAGGTAACTGGCTACTGGCGTGAAGAACTGCTCAATATGAACATAGCAGATCTGGTTGCCAGGGAGAGCAAGAGTGTTCATAACCGCTACATGGAATATGGCCGAAGAATGGCCCAGCAGAAAAAAGGCAAACACAAGCCCATCAGTTATGAAATAGAAATATTTACCAAGCATGGCAGCAAGGTATTTGTAGAAGTTACGTCATGGCTGGTTTACAAAAACCACGAACCAATTGCGGTGCAGGGTATTGCCCATGACATCACCACCCGCAAGATGGAAGAACTGGCTTTGAGGGATTCGCAGCAGATGATGATGGACATGATCGAATACCTCCCGGATGCGGTCATGGCAATCGATGTGGAAGGTAAAGTCATCATTTGGAACAGTGCCATGGAGGAGTTGACCGGTTATACAGCCGAGCAGATGTTGGGGAAGGGCAATTATGAATACGCTATCCCCTTCTGGGGGAAGCGGCGGCCCATTATTATCGACCTTGTACTTAGACCCGATGATTTGGAAAAGAACTATACTGCGATTCAGAAAGAGCATTATGTCCTGACTGCGTCAGTGGAGGCTCCAGCCCTAAGAGGAGAAAAACGGCAAATATGGATTAAAGCGGTTCCCTTGCATGATCAAAGCGGAGAGCTTCTGGGCGCAGTTGAGTCGATTCGCGACATGACCGAGTTCCAAAGAATAGAGGAAGCCAAAAAATCTGAAAAACAGGGATGACCTGAAGCTGGTGCGACCATGGCAACAGGTGATTTGAAAAATGATGGATTTAACCCCGGGGGAAACAGTGGTTTTCCCCGGGGTCATTTTCAGTAAGGAGTGGTTTAATTAATGAAGATCGCAAGGAAACCGACAACTCTATTGTATCCGGTACCGGTAGTACTGGTAACCTGTGCTGACGAATCGGGGAAACCCAATATCATTACGATTGCATGGGCAGGAACCGTGAATTCCACCCCTCCCATGGTGAGCATATCCATCAGGCCAAGCCGATACTCCCACGAGCTGATAAGCAAATCGAGGGAGTTTGTCATCAACATGCCTTCATCTAATCACTTACAGGAGGTAGATCTTTGTGGGTTGGTGAGTGGTAGGGACAGAGATAAATTTTCCGAGACAGGTTTTACACCGGAACCGGCCCAGAAAGTCCAGGCCCCCCTGATACGGGAATGTCCAGTCAACCTGGAGTGCAGGGTTCTCCAGATATTGCCTTTGGGGTCCCACGACCTATTTTTAGCCGAAATTGTGGCCGTTAATGTGGACGAGGGGCTGCTGGATGAGAAGGGCGGTTTTGACATAGCTAAAATTGGCCCCCTGGCCTATAATGGAACCGGTCAGTATTGGGGGTTAAGCAATCTGCTGGGGTCATATGGGTTATCCAAAAAGAGATAAAAAGAGGATTCCCGGGTAATTAACACTGGAGGGAATTGAGCTTGAACCTTGAAGTATTGGCAGCTGTGGCATCCGATCCCAAAAAGCTGATTATCAACCTGGCGGACATTTTTATTGTATCTTATGCCTGCTACCGCTTGCTGCTGATTATTCGCGGAACCAGAGCGGAACAGCTGCTAAAGGGCGTTATGGTGTTACTGGGTTTTTCGGCTGTTTCGCGTTGGCTTGGGTTCAGCGCGGCCAATTGGCTCGTGAATAAGGTATGGACTGGAATATTTATCGCCTTACCGATCGTTTTCCAGCCGGAACTAAGAAGAGCTCTGGAGCAGTTGGGACGCGGCAGGCTATTTCCAACTCTTCTGACCGAAAAATCTACCGAACTGGAAATGCAGATCGAGGAGGTCGTTCTAGCTGCCACGGAACTGTCAAAACAAAAAATCGGTGCATTAATTGTATGGCTGAGAGAAACGGGTTTGGAGGATTATGCCGACAAGGGAGTTATCTTGGATGCCGCGATCTCAGCCGAATTGCTGAAGAATGTATTTACACCCAATACCCCGTTGCATGATGGCGCATTGATCATTAGCTCGGGGAGGATTCAAAGGGCGGCGGCGTTTCTGCCTCTAAGCGACAATCCCCGAATAGATAAGCAGTTGGGGACCAGGCATCGGGCAGCGATAGGTATATCGGAAGTGAGCGATGCATTGGTAATCGTAGTGTCCGAGGAGACAGGCACCATTGCCATGGCGGCCAACGGGAAATTGGCAAGACCCCTGGATGAGCAGATGCTGAGGAATCAGCTTATGGAGGGGCTTAGCGACAAAAATCACCGCCGGCAGTCCCTATGGAGAAAGCGAGGCAACCAGGATGAAGAATGATAAAACCTGGCATCTTAAGCTGGCATCCATCATCATGGCAATCCTGTTGTGGTTTTTCGTTACCAATGAAAGCCTGATCATCAATGAACACCTGATATCCGGAGTAAGGGTTCATGCCATAAATATTGGTTCAGAGTTGGTGGCCAGTTATCCAAATGAGGTGGGGGTTAGCATAGTCGGAACTCCTCGTACCGCCAACGAGATAAATGCCTTTGTCGACCTTAAGGGCAAGGAGGTGGGAGTTTATCGATTGCCCGTCAAGGTTACAGCGATATCAGGAACGAGGATATCGAAAGTCACCCCGGCAGAGATTACGGTGGAGGTCACCAGAAACCAACAGGTATTGTTTCCGGTGTCCTACAGGACGGCACAGCCCCTAGCTGAGGGGCTTGAGGTGGCGGCTATGGAGATTACTCCAGCTCGTTGTGCTGTCAGGGGTGGGGAAAATGAGGTGGCTAAGGTTGTCTCCCTCGAAGCGGTCCTGGATTTGAGCAAGGTTGAGGATACGGTTTCGATCAGGGTGCCCGTGACCCCTCTGGACGCTGAAGGAAACCGTCTGGATGCGGTTGAGATCCTACCGGCACAAGTACAAGTCTATGTGGTGGTAAATAAGGTTCAGGCAGTAGGTAAGGCAAATGTAAATCCCGTAATAAATGGTGCTCCGGAAGAAGGCTTCGTGGTAAGGGAAGTGATTGTTGAGCCAAGACAGGTCAGCCTGATGGGCCCCGAGAAAGATGTCTCCAGGATTGTTGGCATTGACACCAAAGCTGTTGATGTCACTGGGAGGAAGGAGTCTTTCCACCAGGAGACCGATCTGGTTCAGGTTGAAAGGGTCACAGTTGTTCCCTCCCGAGTGTTGTGCTGGGTGGAAATAATACCTGAAGAATGAGAAGGATAATATGCAAATATTAGTCAAGGATGTTAAGTTAAGTCTTGATCAAAATGAGGCCGACCTAGGGGATGTAATCGCCCTCCAGTTGCATATCGCCCCGTCGGGATTAAAAGTGGTGGAAATAAAACGCAAATCGATCGACGCGAGACGCAGTGAGGTTTTCTTTGTATATACCATACTGGTCGAAATAGATGACCAGGTTCCAGGGGCCAAGGGCCTCTTGGAGAATCGGGCCGTTTCTGCTTTTCTATCCGAACCGCCTTTGGAGGTTCAACCAGGCCGCGAGGCCCTGCAGCAATCTCCGGTGATAATCGGGACTGGCCCCGCTGGTCTTTTTTGCGGCTTGGCCCTGGCTCGTGCCGGTTATCGGCCGATCCTTCTGGAAAGAGGATTTGATGTGGACCGGCGAGTGAGTGATGTAAATGATTTCTGGGCAGCTGGCCGGATGGACCCCGAGTCGAATGTACAATTCGGCGAAGGGGGAGCTGGAACATTTTCCGACGGGAAACTCACTACTCGCATTGGGGATCAACGGGTAGCCTATGTTCTGGACAGCCTGGTAAGTTTTGGCGCTCCCGAGGAAATTCGATATCTTAAGAAACCGCACATTGGAACGGACCGCTTGCGGCAGGTCGTCAAGGCAGCACGCCAGGAGATCCTGGCCAGAGGGGGATCGGTTTATTTTTCAGCCCGGGTCACAGATTTTGTAATTGAGAACGGAGCGCTGCGGGGCTTGGTCGTTAATGATAGAGAAACGTTGGAAACATCGACCGCAGTACTGGCGGTTGGAAATAGCGCCCGGGACATATATCGCAAATTGCATCGGCACGGGGTCACGCTGCTTCCGAAGGGCTTTGCGGTAGGAGCCCGGATTGAACATCCACAGGAAATGATTGATAAGGTTCAGTTCGGGGCATCTACAGGACACGCCAAGCTGGGAGCGGCCGACTATCACATGACATACCAGGACCAAGGGATCGGTCGGGGGCTCTACACTTTTTGCATGTGTCCGGGAGGCGAGGTTATTGCGGCGGCCTCAGATCATGGACAGGTGGTTACCAATGGCATGAGCCGGTTCCAACGGAATTCGGGCAAGGCTAACAGTGCCTTGGTGGTGACCGTTCCGGCACAAGATATTAGCCATCATCCGTTGGCAGGGGTAGAGTTTCAAGAGCAATTGGAAGCCCTGGCTTATAAGGCAGGAGGGGCAAACTATCGTGCTCCCTCACAACTAGTTACCGACTTCCTGGAAAATAAAGGGTCAAGTCGAGCAGAATCATCATATCGCCCCGGTTGCAGGGCATCCAATTTATGGAATGTGCTGCCTGCAGATATTTGCACGGTCATGGCTCGAGGGATCAGGAGCTTTGATAGAAAAATCCCTGGATTTGCAGGTCCAGATGCGGTATTGATCGGGGTTGAAACCCGTACTTCGGCTCCCTTGCGTATTGAAAGAAATCATGACATGGTTTCAGTCAGTCTGGCGGGATTGTATCCCTGCGGAGAAGGTGCCGGTTATGCAGGGGGGATTATCAGTTCAGCCGTGGATGGGCTAAAGGCAGCCGAAAAAATAATTGAGATGTACTCCTTGCCTCAACATACCTGCAAGCTTGATTTTGCAGGGATTGTCGATGCCGCTTCAGTCAGTCGGTTGTCTGAGGAGGCAGTGATATCCTGAAATATAAGGTGTAGCCGCATCAGATTATTAGAAGCTGCTGCCGATCGGTTCGGGCAGATGGTTGTTTAGGATATATATTAAGTATAAAATGGTTGAATAATGCACTTGATCCCGCACTTACCTGCGTGGTAGAAGGGGAGGAATAGATTAATGGGGGTCTTGTTTGGAACCGATGGTGCCCGTGGAATAGCAAATCAGGAGTTGACTCCGGAAATTGCTTTTCAACTGGGCCGGGCAGGAAGTCACGTTTTTTCTAGAGAAGTATCCAGACCCCGGATTTTGGTGGGTCGTGATACGAGAATATCAGGAGATCTCTTGGAGTCGGCTCTGGTTGCAGGTATTTGTTCGGCGGGGGCAGATGTACTCAAGGCAGGAATAATTCCTACTCCTGGAGTTGCCTACTTGACCCAGCGTTATGAAGCTTCCTGCGGTATAGTGATTTCTGCTTCACACAACCCTGCTGAATTCAACGGAATCAAATTTTTTGGACCGTTGGGATATAAACTTCCGGATGAGATCGAAGATGAAATTGAACGGCTGGTTTTTAACCGGCAGGAGGTCTATAGCCGTCCCCAGGGTGCTGGCGTGGGGCGGGTTTATGAAATCGAGGCTGGAGAAAAAGACTATTTGGAGTATCTGAAGAAATGCTATCGAGCTGATAGGGATCTCAGTGGTATGACAGTGGTGGTCGACTGCGCCAATGGAGCCGCCTACCGCATTGGGCCCAAGATGTGGGAGGAAATGGGCGCCCGGGTTTTCTCTGTTCACCATCAGCCGGATGGATTGAATATCAATGACCGCTGCGGCTCTACCTACCCGGAAGGTTTGTGCCAGGCAGTTGTTGATTGCAAGGCAGATATGGGGATTGCTTACGACGGAGATGCCGACCGGCTGATCGCGGTGGATGAGAAGGGTAACGTCATCGATGGCGACCAGGTAATGGTAATCTGCGGTCTGCACATGCACCGCATGGGAGCCCTGAAACCGTCGAAGATCGTGGCAACGGTGATGAGCAATATTGGATTGGACATAGCATTTCGCAAGGAAAATATTGAAGTGTTAAGTACTCAGGTGGGCGACCGCTATGTTCTGGAAAAGATGCGTGAAAGCGGGGCCCGGGTGGGCGGCGAACAATCCGGACACATAATATTCCTGGATCATGCCACCACCGGGGATGGCTTGTTGTCGTCCCTGAAGTTGGCAGAGGTAGTCAGGGAGACGGGACTTTCTCTCTCGGTATTGGCCAGCGCCATGGAAATCCATCCCCAGCTGTTGATCAATGTGGAGGTGGTGGACAAGAACTTGGTTATCCTTGACGAAGGAATCAACGATTCGATCCGTAAAGCTGAAGACAGATTGGGAGAAACCGGGAAGATTTTGGTTCGTCCCTCGGGAACTGAACCCAAAATCAGAATAATGGCCCAGGGACCTGACAAACACCTGCTTCAGGAGGTGGTCGACCAAATAAAGGCAGCGGTGATAAGAGTAAACGGTCAATAAAGCGCCGGGTCCCACCTGGAAGGTCTGAAAAAAGACCGGATCTTCAAGGGACGGGGTGACGAGGAAGGGATTAATCGAATTATCGGCGGGTACCCCTCGGTGTGCCAGACATCGTTAGCTGACCGACAAAACCTCTCAGTAATGACGGGGACAATAGGTTCGGCGATTGGTGAAAGCAAGGAGGAATTGGAAATTTGTGCGGAATAATTGGTTATGTGGGTAAGCGTGATGCCATCCCAGAAATAGTTGATGGATTAAAAAAACTTGAATATAGAGGGTATGATTCCGCCGGTGTGGCGGTTGTGGCCGATCAGCGGCTTTGGATCCAAAAAAAACAGGGGCGCTTGGCGGTGCTGGAGGACAATCTTGAAGCAGCTCCTCATGTCAATATTGGAATAGGGCATACCCGCTGGGCTACCCATGGCGTTCCCAGTGACGTAAATGCCCATCCCCACGCTGACTGCAATGGTGAATTTGCAGTTGTCCATAACGGCATTATCGAGAACTATGCGCAGCTTAAACTTTGGCTGACCGATAAAGGGCATAAGTTTGTATCGCAGACAGACACCGAGGTCCTGGCCCATCTGGTGGAGGATTGTTATCAGGGAAATCTGGTGGCAGCGGTTCAGGACATGGTCAACCACCTGGAAGGTTCATACGCCATGGCAATCATATCTTCCAAAGAGCCGGACAGGATTGTAGCCGTGCGTAAAGACAGTCCCATGGTAGTAGGGCTGGGTGAGGAGGAATGGTTTCTCGCTTCGGATATCCCGGCCGTTCTGGGCAGAACCAATAAATTCTATATCATGGATGATGGCGACATGGCCATATTAACTGAAGCCGGGGTTCGCCTTTGCGATTTGTATGGTATCGACATTCACAAAGAGGTCTTCGAGGTGGACTGGGATCCGGTACAAGCCGAAATGAACGGATATCCCCACTTTATGATGAAGGAAATCTATGAGCAGCCGCGGGCACTTAGAGATACCATGCGGGGAAGAATAGTTGAAAGTCGTATAGAATTCCCGGAAATCGGACTCAGGGAGCTGCTTAGCGGCGTTAACCGCATCTTTATTGTTGCCTGCGGAACTGCCTATCATGCAGGTATGGTAGGTAAGTATCTCATCGAAAAACTGGCCGGGATTCCAGTGGAGGTAGATATTGCTTCCGAATTTCGTTATCGAAATGTGTTGTGGGGTGAAGATTCGATTCTCTTGGTGGTCAGCCAGTCTGGTGAAACCGCCGATACCTTGGCGGTCCTGAGAGAGGCCAAACGCCTGGGCATAAAGGTTCTGGCTGTAACCAACGTAGTGGGAAGTTCCGTTTCCCGCGAAGCAGATGCGGTCATCCACACCTGGGCTGGGCCGGAAATCGCAGTGGCGTCAACCAAAGCCTATTCAACCCAGGTGCTGGTCATGTATATGCTATCCATTTGCATGGCCGATATTCGGGGTACTCTTGGCAACGTTGAGATTACCGCACTGGTTCAGGATTTGACCACGATTCCCGACAAGGTTGAAAGTGCTCTGGTGGAGGTCAGCAACATCGAAATGATCGCCAAAAAGTATATGAATGTTGCCAATGCCTTTTATCTGGGGCGGGGACTTGATTACATGGTAGTCTTGGAAGGTGCTCTCAAGTTGAAAGAGATCTCCTACATACATGCCGAAGCTTACGCTGCAGGGGAACTCAAGCATGGCACCCTGGCATTGATCGAAGAAGGGGTCCCAGTAATTTCATTGGCAACCCAGGAAGCCCTGGAAGACAAAATGATGTCCAACATCCGTGAGGTAAAGGCCCGTAAAGGGATAATAATCGGAGTAACCAAGCCCGCAATGGAAAAGACAATTGAGGAATGCGACGAAGTCATCACAATTCCACAAGTAGCTTCCATTTTTGCCCCCTTAGTATCTGTTGTGCCGCTTCAGTTGCTGGCATACTATATGTCGGTGGCTCGGGGATGTGACGTCGATAAGCCCCGTAATCTGGCAAAATCCGTAACCGTGGAATAGAACACGCTCCCTGCGCAGACTGCAAGGCGGAAATCCAAGGGTTTCCGCCTTAAAATTTGTTGGATCAATTTGCTTCTTAGCCATCGGCAGACAAACGGCAGTCAGGTATATTGATCTGCCAGCATGGATCGCGAATCCGGGTCCGATACCAGGCCTTGGTGTTGAGTTGGTCTTGATGGGTACTGACTGAACTCCCCAAACGCGGTCTATCCCAAACCTGGTGTGTTCCAACAAATAACTGCATTATATTGGAACTGCTTGGGAGAGTTTCTGGATTTTGAATCCCACCCACCAGTCTGGTGCCGAAACCGTAACCGCTTTCAGAGAAAAGGGGACAGAAATTGGTTCGAGGTGATAAATGTCTTTAGGCTATAATGAAGTCAGTCGAAAACTGGAGCGTAGCAGGATCAGAGCATTTTATCCTGGCTGACTCTGATGACGGCAAAAGCGCAGGTTTGGGAAGGCCCGGAAGGAGGTTCCACCCGCGCCTGGAATTTTATTGTGCAACGTTAGTCAGCTGCCCATGCAGCAATTGTTGGGAGGTCGGAATGATGTTGGAGAAAAAGAGTTTCGGACCGGTGACTTTATTCCGAATGGGCAGGAGCATGGGGGATTTCGTGCCTTATCAAGTTCACGCCTTTATGCTGGGAGACGTGCTGATAGATACTGGCTGTGCCTGGGTAAGAGAGGAATTGCTGTCTGCACTGGCGGAGGAGCCAATCAAGAGGATAGTCAACACTCACCATCACGAGGACCATACGGGCAACAACCGGGCGGTAAAAGAAAAATTTGGCGCTGAGCTGTATGCGCCTTTGTTGTCGCTGCCCTTCCTCGAGCATCCTGAAGATCTAAAACTGCTTCCCTATCAACTGCTGACCTGGGAATATCCTGAGCCTTGTTCGGGACTCCCTTTGGGCGAGCAAATATCTATCGGAGAATACACTTTGGAGGTCATACCGACCCCCGGACATTGTGCAGCCCACGTCTGTTTGTACGAGCCTCGACAGAAATGGCTGTTTTCCGGAGATACCTTTTGCGGAAGAGGCTTCAAGTTTCTCCGGGCAGATGAAGATTACAATTTGATCCTGGAATCCCTGGAAAAGCTTCTGGCACTGGAGATCGACACCATATTTTGCAGCTTGATTGG
>CAZDND010000025.1:0-1329 GCA_964506825.1 uncultured Syntrophothermus sp. | reverse complement strand
CATGCTGCTTTGGAGGCCAAGGTTAAATTTATGCGTCAGTTAAAAGAGTCGGTGTTGGGGCTGCACCGAGAGGGGATTTCTTCACAAGAAATTCGCCTTCGCATTCTCGGCGATGAGGACGGCATGACTGAGTCAACCGGAGGCCATTATTCCAAACAGAATACTGTAGACAGCATCCTGGGGTTGTTGTGAAAGAATAGTGAGCCGCTCTTATCGGGATCAGACCGGTTGGGAAATGCAAGCAGAAGATGTTTAATCGGATTTGATATTTCTTCCCGAATTGCTGGGGTATGAGTGCCTGCGGGGTTATGATGTGGCTGACAGAATATGGACAGGTTGTGCGTATAAGGGGAAGAACGGAACGGTTATCATCGGTCAGGGACTTTTTATAGGGAGGTGGGGGTGATCGCGATAAGCTTTATTCTGGGGATAATATTAATAGGTGTCATATTTGTCATATTAGCGGTGGCTGTAGGTTTCCGCCATCGGGAAGAAATTGAAAGCGGGGGCGATGAAGTGATAAGAAATGTATTCGTATATCTGGTGCTTTTTGCAACCCTTATGATGAGCATCGGCGGTACAGTGGCGGCATTCATGGCGGTGGCCGACATGGTGGCTCCGGCTCCATACTATCAGTCTTATGAGGAATACAGGATGAACAGCGGTATCGTCAAACCTATCGAAGGAGGAACCCCCGTTGACAACCAGCTGTCTGATGCCGAGATCAAAGCCAATTATGATGCCATGGTGTTGAGCGAGCAGGAGCGACAAATGGAGAGGGCCAAGAATTCCTTGATCAAGAGCTTGGGCTGGGTGATTATTCCGCTGCCGGTGTTCTTTTATTTTCAACGTCGCCTAAGGGCACAATCGGTCTGATCCTGAGACATGATTAAGATGACCGTCTCGTTTAAGGAGGAAAACGACTGATAAAAGGTTTCGGGTTGGGACCAACCTCTGTAGATCATGGAGTATGGGAACATGAGGTCTACATTGCAATGAAGCCGCAAATTGAAATTTAGTGCACCCCAGATGGCAGGCAACAAAGTGCCCAATCTGGAGGTGCACGTTTTATGAGTTACCCTAAAGACTGGATCCAATCCACGATGGTATCAGTTAGCTGGTCCTCACAGCCAGAATAATAATGGGAAGCCCCTTTGATTTCAGCCGTGTGAACTCGTTCGGGATTAGGTGAGTTGGCCTGCATGGTGTTGATCAGATCCCTGGTCATGGGCGGCAGATCTTTGGTTCCACGGACGATCAGCATCGGGCAGCTTACATTTTTCACCAGGAGCCGGGCGTTGACCAGACCATCAGGTTCGGAAAATGATA
>CAZDND010000024.1:5073-16844 GCA_964506825.1 uncultured Syntrophothermus sp. | reverse complement strand
TACCTGGAGATGTGGACCTATGTAAAATCTGCCAAGTTTAAAAATAGAAACCAATACGAAAGTAATTTACGAGGAGGAAGAATAACTTGCAGAAGAAGATCTTAGCTTGGTTTCTTACTTTAGCAATGGTTTTATCTATCACCACCGCCTTGCCCCTAACCGCGGGTGCTACCATTGCCGTATGTCAAATAGTTGGCGGCAGCACCTATGCCACCCTGGATTCGGCCCTGGATGCGGTTGAAGGTGGGCAGACTATCCAGCTGCTTACCGACATCACCCATAATTCAACGATTTCAGTGTCCGGGAAAAGTATTACTATCGATGTAAATGATCATATACTAACGGTTGACACGATCGATCAAAACTGTATCTATGTTTTACCCGGCTACAGCTTATACATAATAGATAACGGTGCTTCCGAATTGAACGGTGCCTTTTTAGCAAATTCCAATGGCAGTTACGGCGCTGTTGAAGCATACGGTGCCGGACAGCTGCTGGTAGAAGTCCCAGCAGCTATATCTTCAGCCGGTGACGGCATTGCAGGTATATATGCCCGCGGCGGCAGGGAGGTATACTTTAACGGCGATATAACGGTGACTGGCAACCCCAATTATGGCGTCTATGCTCAAAGTGAAGTCTACGGCAGTTTGATTACTGTCGACGGTGAAATCAACTCCGATAATATGATCAGAATAAATGATCATGTAATGCAAGATATGGTTGATGGCATAACACCTACAACCAAGCCAGGCTATATAACCTTTGTGGATCCAGAGGACAGCGCGACAGATCCAAGAAGCACGGTTTGGCTTAAAGGCGCGGTGCAACCTTTTGCAGAAAATGTTGCCATAACTGGAACGCCGGTTGTCGGTGAAACATTAACCGGCGATTACGACTTTATGGGTACTACGGAAAGCGGGACTACTTATAGATGGTTGAAAAACAGCGGTGTTCCGCAATTGATTACCCAAATTCACAGCACTGCCGGTGTTTCCAACGATCCCCGCAACCCTTCTATAATCACATTAAACGCAGACTCTTTTGTCACTTTGATTTACACCTATCATTATTACAATTATGGCCAGCTTCCAGGGACAATAACATTGCAGAATGTTGATGATGGAACTGTTTTCGGTCCTTGGAATGCTGTCGGAAGCGAGGGTTCAGGATCCGTCAACGCTTATTGGAGTGTTTATC
This sequence comes from uncultured Syntrophothermus sp., assembly GCA_964506825.1. Lineage (GTDB taxonomy): Bacteria > Bacillota > Syntrophomonadia > Syntrophomonadales > DTU052 > JAAYDA01. The sequence continues at coordinate 15,647 of CAZDND010000024.1, read as the reverse complement.
CTAATATTACCCTGCCTGCAGGACAATATAAGGTGATCGACTCAGATCCGGTCACATGGTCCTGGACAGAGGATACCGGGGGCAGGGGATTTGTATATGTGTACGGAAATCCAACTTATGCGGGTGATTATACACCTATTGACGGTGCTACAGAACAAACCTACACTCTTTCATCAGCAGATGGCGGATGCATGATAAAATTCGAAGTAACCGTCAGAGACTCAGGTGGGTTAATCGGAACACCTGTTACGAGCAGCTCTGTCGGGCCTGTAAATGCTCTAAATGATAATGCTGTGTGCATTGTCCCCGGCTGCACAACCTCCGCTGCCGATGGCGGATTTACGGAGTATACGGAAATCGGGGGGGAAACCTACTATCATGTTTCCACCGCCGCCCAGCTGGCCCACATCAATGAGCACCTCGACCTTAACTATATTCAGACCGCAGATATCGACCTATCCCAATATAATGACGGCTTATGGACCCCCATCGGCGGTTTTGGCGACCCCGATAACTACAGCACTCCTGCATACTTCAGCGGGAAGTATCTGGGGGATGGGTATACCATAGAAAATCTTAACATCTATTTCAACGATACGGATCAGGGTGCGGTCAATGCAGGCGTGTTTGCATACATTTACGGAACAGATGCAGTCGTCAGTGACCTCACGGTTACTGTCGCCGGTGCGGATATGACTGCTTACAATTACACTTGGTTCGGGGCCATCAGCGGCTCAGTAGAAGGCGGGTCGATCATCGACTGCCACGCGGTTTACCTGGGCGACGTGGACTCAGCCTACCGGGAGGGTCAAGATCGTCATGGTACCCCTAGCGGATATATGGGCGGAATAACCGGCACTGCCTATCCCCTATGGAACAGTGAGACCGGCGGCTACTTCCCCGCCGCCATAGACGGATGTTCAGCGACCTTTTCCAGCGGCAGTCTGCTTGCAGATGGCTGGTCAAAATATGCCGGCGGCATCGTGGGACGCAGCGATTTAGAGATTACTGATTGTGATGTGGTGGTTGCCGAAAACGAAATGATCCGCAGTGCCAATGTGGGCGGGATTACCGCCATGATGTATTCCAAGAATCCGGGAACCGCCATTGAAGACTGCACCGTTTCCGGTGCAGGTCGGCTCGCTTTGGCGCCGCAATTCTCATACAGCTACTACATCGGAGGACTGGTGGGCCGGTTTGTGGAAGGCGGCATCTCAGATTGCACTAATGGAGTTTTCGTTGACGCAACTGAAGTGACCCAATTAAGCCAAGGCCAGCAGGTTTATGCCGGCGGCCTGGTCGGCTATTTGGGTACCAGATCCGACCTCTTCGGATGCCGGAATACGGGAGAAATCTCAATAATCGTGGCGAACAACATCGTCGATGGTTATGGGAATCCTGCGACAGCTGAGGGGAATGAGTACGCCTATGCTGGAGGTGTCGCGGGTTACATCTACGGATTCTCCAATAAGGTAACCGTGGAGAACTGTGAGAACAACGCCAATGTTTCATCAGTCAATAGGATACCCGGGATGCGCGCCTATGCCGGCGGAATTGCAGGCCATCTTGATTCGGGTGAAGACACCAACGCAGATGACCGAGCACTCCCTGGGGTTATTTTGAAAAACTGCGCCAACCTGGGTGCGGACACTTCTGTCTATGCGGAGGGCGGCACCACCTTAGCCGGCGGTCTGGCTGGGGCAACATCCTTCCATGACTTTGTAGTTCCCAACATTGTGGTTCAGGACTGTTATAACCGGGCCTCAGTTATGGGTGTCAGCAACAGCGCCCCGCAGGAAGAAGGTTTTTGCGTCGGTATCACCGCCGGCGGTGCCATCGGTGCCGTAGGCGAAGTTACGGTCGCCAATGTATACAGTGCTGCATCTACGGTGACTGCCAGAAGTGATAACGGTGCCGATGCATATGGGGGGGGACTCTTCGGAGTTCTGTATATGACCCAAACTGATCTCAATTACTATGAGGAAAACCCATCCATAATCCGTGCCGTCGGCGGAGCCGGTGAGCTGCTGCAAGCGCCCAACGATCTCTCTGGCTCATATGAGGGCGCCAGCGAGTCCGAATTGAAAACCAAATCTTTCTTAGCTGGCTGGCCCTGGTATTCCAGCGGCGGAACTGCTCCGGATTATTACAGCTCTAGAAATCCCTGGCGTTTTACTGCTGAAAATAGCTATCCGGTCCTGAAAGGTTTGCCGATTACCACAACCAAGCCTTCTGGTGGCGGCGGCGGTGGCGGTTCGCTTCTGAGCAAATACCAGATTACGGCCACTGCCAGCGAGGGGGGCGTCATCCTTCCGTCAGGAAACACGACCGTAACCGAAAACAACAGTATGACCTTTACCATCCAGCCCGACCAAAACTATGCCGTCAAGGATGTAATGGTTGATGGATCAAGTGTCGGTTCAGTAACCACCTATACATTCTCGGCAGTCAAAGCCAATCACAGGATCGAAGCGACCTTTGCTCATGTCTGTCCCAGCCTGCAGTTCGCCGATGTGGATACCGCCCAGTGGTACCATGAGGGGATTGACGCGGTGCTGCTGGCCGGTCTGTTCAAAGGGACCTCCGCAACTACCTTTGAACCTAGGGCTCCCATGACCCGAGCCATGATGGTCACGGTTCTCCACCAGATGGAAGGGAATCCCGCGGCCATGACAGTCAATCATTTCGCGGACGTGGTTCCGGGAAGTTGGTATGCTAATGCGGTTATCTGGGCAAACTCCAAAGGCATTGTCAAGGGTTATAATTCTGATACTTTCGGACCCGATGATCTTGTCACCCGTGAACAGCTGGCGACTATCCTGCACCTCTACGCCAAATTCAAAGGCTATGACGTAAGCGTTGGCGAAGACACCAATATTCTTTCCTTTGAGGATGCGTTCGATATATCCGAATACGCCATTCCTGCACTGCAATGGGCTTGCGGCGCCGGCATCATACAGGGTGATGGAGCCAAGCTCGATCCTCTGGGAAGCGGAACCAGAGCACAAGTTGCAGCCATGTTAGCGAAATTTATGAGTGTTTATGTTAAGTAACAGGCCTTAGGGAAACCGAAACCAGAACAGCCTTCGCAGGTTGGCTACTTGCTCACAGCCGTTCTCGACCAAGAAAAATATTGGCAATTGAAGGATCCCAGGGTCGGATAGACGGTGGGATCCTTCAAATTTATTGGGAGCCAACATAAAATTATCAGAATATTGTTGAAATGTTTTTGACGAGGATGTAAATTGAGGTCAAGGGAGGTGCCTCGTATTCTCGATTGAAAGGAGGTGATAGAAGATGTTCAGATTAATACCTTTTAACCGCCGGGAATCCGGGTTGATGAACCGAAATATCGATGAATGGCACAATGATTTGGAAGAATTTTTCGATGAGCGACGACCCTGGAGGCACAGACTGGCTCGTGGGACATTCAAGCTTGATGTCCAGGAAAAAGACTCGGAATATCATATCGAAGCGGACCTGCCGGGGGTAAAGAAAGAGGAAATCAAGGTTGACCTGGATGATGGGATGCTTACTATCTCTGTAGAGCGCGAAGAAAAAATCGACGAAGAAAAGAAAAATTACGTGCATAGAGAGAGACGATACAGATCCATGCAACGCAGCATTTATCTGGCCAATGCCAAAGCTGAAGGGATTAAAGCGAAACTGGATGCGGGTGTTCTTAATATCAGCGTACCGAAGGAAGCAAAACAAGATTCGTCGGTGAAGATCGACATTGAATAAGCTTCTGGGGCAGGACTCTAACCCGACAGATGATGAGGGCAGCCGTGTATCCGGTGGAATATCAGCAGGATGTGGCTGCCTTCGGTTTTTGGGGTGTCAGGGGCCTCGGATAATCCATCATTGGTGTGATAAGGTGGAAAGGGGAAACGATGGCATTATTGGCCACCTCCAGCTTAACAGCTGCATTTTCAGGTTGAAGATGGAGTGGAAGGGAGGGTTTGGTATGCAGGACGAGAACCTGAAACTAAGGGACCTGGAGGAAATGATTGCAGCCATTGTTGGCTACTATGATCGAGCTGGAATAGAAGACTTTTATGAAAAAGAATTAAAGGGTAAGAGCGAGAAAATCATCCGGGAAATCTATCGCAAAATATTTGAAACCGATGATGAAACCAGGATTGATGAAGAAACCCGTATTGAAGAGGAATGACGGGGTGAACCAACCAAGGAGTTCAGGGATCCGATCCCTGGAACCGGGACGGATCATCTATAATATCCCGTCGGCAGGACCGCGGTCGACTACGGGAGAACAATTAAGCAACCCAGCTGTCTGCAGGCGCCTGCTGGTAGAAGTTGTGAATGATTGTGGCTGGTTAAAGGTCCGGAGAGGCCAGGAGAGCCCTGGCGGCAGAATCAAGGCTCTTGAACAGGCGCGAGGGGATCTTGAAAGCGGGATGGTTTTTTTTGGCGACGGTTATGAGATCCATCAGAAAGGCCAGTTTCATCGGCGGCGACAATTTGAGCATCTTAACCTGGCCGGATAGAACCGCATTCAGCTGGTTCTCGATTTGCATGGCTTGACGGGCAGCCTCATATTCGAGCTGCACCCGGTTCCTGCTTTCGCGGAGCTGATCCATGAATCGGTCGGCAGTATAGATGGTACACCGATCGATTCCGTAAATCATGGCCGCCTGTTCCAAACCGGGCAGGTGATCCATGCCGAAGCGCTTGGCCAAGGCCAAGTAATCGGCAGGCCTGAAGGCATAGAAATCCCCGTTAAGCTGATCCAGGGCTTTCATTGCATCCAGATAGCCCAGTTGCTGATTGCGTTCCATGACTGAGGGGGTCAGGTCCAGAATGCCCCCTAAAGATTCTTTATCGTGGATAAAGGTTAGTTGGATGTTGTCGGGGATCGGTCCCCGCACCGAGGGGCGGGGATACAGGTCAACGGCAATAATCCTGCGGATGCCCATCCGACGGAGCATCGAGATCGGCACCCTTTCGATTACGCCCCCATCGATAAAACTCTGGCCGTCGATCTTTACCGGCTGCAGACCTGGCAGGCGAGCGCTGGCCATAATGAAGTCGATCAACTGGCCGGGGGGGATCTGGTCTATCCACAGGGGTTGAGGATTGAAATTTGGAAGGGTCGCTGTCATGAGCCCATAACGAACCGAGCTGCCCCGAGCGGATGCTTCAGAGAGGTATTTCCCCAGCAGGTCGTACAGCGGCTGGGTGTTCAAACCGCCCTGCTCCAATACTTCCCGGGCCAGGATGTTGGCATTCCTGAGGTTCAGCAAGTCGGTAGATTTCAAATCCCGATCCTGAGCAAAAGCCAGGCAGTGTTGAAGCTTCAGGTTGAGCCATAAATCAAGAGCTCGCTCATAATCCGAGCCCACCATCAGAGCACCATTGATGGCTCCTATGGAGGTGCCGGCTACCGCATCGATGGGCAGATCCAGTTCGCGCAACGCGCGCCAAACCCCGATCTGGTAGGCTCCCCTGGATCCGCCGCCGCCTAAAGCCAGTCCTATGCCACCCATACTCCGGTCCTCCTTGCACGATTCTGGAAACCGACCGTTGTCAATGCCGATTCCCTAGCCTCAGTCTATATCAAAATAATACCATGTCCAGAATGGGAAATGATTTTGTTATACTTAAAGCAAGGAGATCCGTCTAAATATTCTTAACATTTCGCGACCTTCCAGGCGAATGATACGGGGCAGCAGGATACCATAAGCGGGGAGGGGATAATTTGAAGGAAGCGATATTATATGAAAAGCTGGATGACTGCAAAGTGAAATGCGCGGTATGCAACCACCGGTGCACCATTGCCGATGGCAGGAGAGGTATTTGCAGCGTCAGAGAAAACCATGGGGGAACCCTATTCTCACTGAATTACGGGAAATCAATCGCGGTCAACATAGATCCAATCGAAAAGAAACCTCTCTATCACTTTTTGCCGGGCACCTCTATCTACTCTTTTGCGGCGGTGGGGTGCAATTTCCGCTGTTCATGGTGTCAGAACTGGGAAATATCCCAAAGCCCCAAACCCAACCAGCCGATTTTAGGAACAGAAATTTCCCCCCATGAACATGTTTTCCAGGCAATCAATTATTCCTGTCCGTCGATCGCCTACACCTACTCTGAACCGACGGTTTTTTTGGAATATGCCCTTGACACCATGAAGCTGGCCCGGGAAAAAGGACTGAGAAATGTGTGGGTAACCAACGGCTTTATGTCCCGGCAGACCCTGGATGAGATCATACCTTACCTGGACGCGGCCAATGTGGATTTTAAAGGTCCCAACGACGGGGTTTATGAAAAATACTGCGGAGCCAAACCCGAACCCATAATGGACAACCTTAAGTACCTTCACCAGGCCGGGGTCCATGTGGAAATAACCACCTTGGTAGTGCCGGGAGTAAACGACCAGCCCCAACAGTTGGAAAAAATTGCCCGTTTTATTGCGGATGAGCTCGGCCCTAAAGTGCCCTGGCACATCAGCAGATTCTTTCCCGCCTGGAAGATGCTGGACACCCCTATTACTCCCATTGCCACGCTGAAAATGGCTGAAAATCTCGGCAGGGATGCGGGATTGAAGTTCATCCATATCGGCAATGTTTAGAAGGATGCAAGCCGGCTGCCAATGCCATATATAGAGGAGGTGGATGCATGATGGCCCTGAATAATCCGGAAAAATATATTTGCCCCATGAGAGACGAGGGGGAGAAAACTTATCCCGTTCCAGGTAAATGCCCGGTTTGCGGAATGAAATTGGTCCCTTACCAGGTCCAGGAGCCAGGCGGGGAGGAGGGTAATAATGGCCGACCATAAAAGCGCTCGCTATATTTGCCCGATGCGGGATGAAGGGGATAAAACCTATCCGGAGCCTGGGGACTGCCCGGTATGCGGCATGCATTTGGAAAAGATCATGGTCTTTGGAGATTCTTTGACCGAGCAGGAGGATGAAGACCTGGCAGCCTATCGGGCTATGAGGAACAAGTTTATCATCGCCCTGGTTTTTTCCCTGCCCATCCTGTTCCTGGCAATGGGCGGCATGATCCCGGGGGTGGCCGCGGTGCTGGATGGATTAATGAGCATGCGCACCAATGTCATCCTGCAATTCCTGCTATCAATTCCGGTGGTAATTTATACGGCGGCCTTTATCTTTAAAAAGGGCTGGCAAAGTGTGATTTCCCGAAAACTTAATATGTTTACCCTGATATCCCTGGGTACTGGGATCGCCTGGCTCTATAGTGTGGCTGGGATGCTTTTTGCGGATCAATTCCCGGCAGCATTGAAGGATATGAATGGGATGGTTCCCGTCTATTTCGAATCGGCGGCCATTATTGTAACCCTGGTGATACTGGGGCAGATGCTGGAGTTGATGGCTCACGCTCGCACCAACACGGCCATCAAGGAACTGCTTAACCTGGTACCGCCTACGGCGCTGGTGGTCCGAAACGGGCAGGAGACGGTGATTTCACTGGGGGAGGTCATCGTTGGAGACCGCCTCAAGTTGAAACCGGGGGAGAAAATACCGGTAGACGGCTCCCTGATCGAAGGCAAAGGTGTGGTGGACGAATCCATGATAACCGGAGAACCTATGCCCGTAGAAAAGAATCTGGGCGACCGGGTGACCGGAGGCACCATCAATATCAATGGAAGCTTTGTAATGGCGGCGGAAAAAGTTGGCAGGGATACGCTTCTGGCCAGGATCATCGATATGGTCAACGAATCCTCCCGGTCGAAGGCGCCCATCCAAAAACTGGCGGATACGGTGGCGGGATATTTTGTCCCCATAGTGGTATTGATATCGATAATAACCTTGTTGGGCTGGGGGTTGTTGGAGGGAAAATGGGAATTGGGGCTGGGCCATGCAATCGCGGTACTGATTATCGCCTGCCCCTGCGCATTGGGATTGGCAACCCCGGTATCCATAATGGTGGGCACGGGGAAGGGCGCGCAAATGGGGATTCTCATAAAGAATGCCGAGGCTATTGAAATCATGCGCAGTGTGGATACCTTGCTGGTGGACAAGACTGGTACCCTTACCATGGGCAAACCCACCTTGAAGATATCCAGGAGCTATAGCAGCTACAGCGATGATGAAATACTAGGTTTGGCAGCCTCGGTGGATAATTACAGTGAACATCCGCTGGCGGCAGCCATCGTATCCAAGGCTAAAGAAATCGGCTTGGAGCTGCTGGAAGCCCAGGATTTCCAATCCCTGACCGGCATGGGTACCAGTGCCCTGGTAGGAGGTAAACTGGTGGCGGTGGGTAACGACAAGCTGCTTAATAGTATGCAGGTGGAATTTGATGATCGAAGCTATGTGGCTGAACTCCAAAACAAGGGGCACACGGTGATGTTCGTTATCATCGACAAGATTATGGCAGGGATTCTGGGGGTATCCGATCCCATCAAACCCTCCTCCATGGAAGCCATTAAGAAACTCCACGCCAGGAATGTGAAGGTGGTAATGCTGACCGGCGACAACAAGTTGACAGCCCGATCAGTAGCCGAGGAATTGGGGCTGGACGGATATGAGGCGGAATGCCTGCCGGCGGATAAGTTTGAGATAGTAAAAGCTTTGCAGCAGCAAGGGGCTATAGTGGCCATGGCTGGCGATGGGATCAACGACGCGCCGGCTCTGGCCCAGGCAAATATCGGCATCGCCATGGGTACCGGCACGGATGTAGCTATGCATAGCGCCGATATAACTCTGGTAAAAGGCGATCTTACCGGGATATCCCGGGCCAAGTCACTAAGCCTGCTGATTATGGGCAATATCAAGCAAAACTTGTTTTTTGCCTTTATTTACAACCTGATCGGCATCCCCATCGCCGCCATGGGATGGCTCAATCCTATGTTTGCAGGCTTAGCCATGGCTTTGAGCTCGGTTTCGGTGTTGACCAACGCCCTGAGAATCAGGACAATAAAATTGGAACCTTGACTTCCCGTCATGGGGATCCGGTAACGACAGCTGATTGAATAAGTGCTCCCATTGCCGACTGCCCACCGGGAGAATTGATTGAGCTAGGCACGATGCGCCGATGAATCAAATTCGATTGCGGATTGGAGAACTATGCATGAAAAATACTATAGGCATGATCCTGGCCATCGTCTTGGGCATCCTGCTGGGATTTTTCGGAGTATTTAATTCAGTATTTTCGGATGGGCCCACCAATGAACGGCTGGTGGTGGTCGGAGTGATCTTGGTCATCTATGGCCTCCTGGGCTTCGCATGGGGGTTTTTCATGCTCAAGTATTCCTGGAAATGGGGTCTGTTTCTAAGTATACCGGGATCCATTTTCCTGCTCCTGTTTACCATCAGCGAGCTGAATCCCTACTACCTGGTATATATGCTCCTGTTGATTGGTATGTCGTGCCTGGGCGCCTATGGCGGCAACGCCCTCAGAAACCGCCGGCCATCGGAGCAAAAAAGTCAGCAAGAGGTGAAATGAGGAGGAATAGCAGGTTTGGTGAGGCTCAGGTCGCCGGATAGGAGCATGGATGGCAGGGCAATGGGCGGCGATATGAATTGGAAGCAAAGGAGAATAAAAATGAAGAAAGTAGTCATGTTGACCACGAAAACCTGACCCTATTGCACTCAAGCGAAGGAGTTTCTTTCGCAAAACAAAATCAGTTTCGTGGAAAAGGATGTCAACGTTGATGCGGAAGCCCGCCGGGAAATGAACGAGAAAAACATCAATGGGGTACCGGCGTTTTTCATCGGTAAGGATGTGGTCGTCGGCTTAGATAAAGCCAGGATCCTGGAACTTGTCGATCACCGGGTCATAGAATGCGGACAATGTCGGGCTAAGCTGCGGGTTCCTACCGACAAGGGCGCGATCAAAGTCACCTGCCCCCAGTGCAAAAATAGTTTCGATTGGAAACCCGTAAAGAATTAGGGATCATGATTTGTTGTTACAATTGGCTGCCCAAGGGAAGAGAGTCGTGGGCAGGCGACTTAATCAGGCCGCCGGCCTCATGATAGACTGGCGGTCCAATGTTTGACTTGAATATAGTATGACGGGATTGGTCCATCTCCGGGGATATTGAGCAACAGTCTGATTAACCGGCCAGTTTAACCGCGAGGAAGATGACTGCCATGCCCAAAATTGTCATCACCGATGTATATAAAGTGGGGTGCTGATGGTGACTTTCAGGGATCAGGTCCGAAGCGCTGATGTAAAGAAATAGACCGATGAAAATGGATAGGATCAATCCCAATGAGGAGGCCGAAATCGAAAAGAAGTAGGTGGAAGCAACTCCCAAAGCCGGAGCCAGGGAGGTGGCGGCTAGCCATTTCAAAGCGGTTTTTCTCTCGCCCTGATTTTTAAATATCATATTGACAGTGTTGATCCCGTCCCAAAAACCATGACTCAAGACGGCTATCGCCACAATCCAGCCGACTGCAGAGGAGACCTTAAAGGCCATCCCAATTCCAAAGCCATCCAGAAAGCTGTGAAAAGTAAGGGCGAAGGCACCCAAATTGCCGTCGTGGAGTTCATTATCGCATCCTTCTTCATCGTGAAGATGCAAAGAAAAAAATCTGTCCATCAGCATATACAAGCAAAATCCGGCGCCAATAAATATAGTGA
>CAZDND010000024.1:0-5063 GCA_964506825.1 uncultured Syntrophothermus sp. | reverse complement strand
AGAATTCGCCAAGAAGCCTCGCGCATCGTTGCAAACGCTTCCGGCAGCAAGTCGAATATGGCTACCCCCAGAACAGTACCGGCGCTGAAACCCAGGACGAGATGCAGTTGGTCCTGGAAGCGAACGGCGAATAATCCCCCCAGAAGTTTGACCGCGATGGCCGCCAGAGTGATTGTCAAGATTATCATAACGCCCTCCTTTTTCCAGTTTACCAACCATGGAAAACAATACCAAGAGAACAGCGCATATATATTCAGATATTCCAGTTCCTGGCCTTCATGGAGGCTGGGGCAGTCTGAAGCTGCTACTCACTTACGAGGGGGAGGGATCCGTTTCCAGGGTCTGGCCAGGATCAACTGACTCTTCAGGCTTGCCAAGTTCCAGGCTGAGCCGGGCGAAGAAATCGGCCCGGGACTGGTCCTGGCGGTAATTCAAATACTGGAAAGGTATCAGAAGGGGGCAGGTCATTTCTTCATCTTGGTCGAGCAGACTTTTCATATCGCCGACCATCTGGGCGATAGTCTCGGAGGAAAGGGGGGAACCCCCGGGTATTATGGACCAGACAACGTGCTCAGACGCCGTCCCAGCCGCTGCAGGAAGCATACTTCTTACGAAAAGAGAATTTTCTCCGGGAGGAACAGCGATCACCAGGGTGCCCTCTCTGATCCGGAGATAAGCCCAGCTGAGCCTGACTGTCGGGTCCCGGTTAAAATAAAGAAAAGCATCCCGAAGCTGATGAAATCTGTCGTCTGACGCCAGCCACCGACCCAGCATGGCGCTGTCGTCCAGAGGGGTTTCTTCCAAGTGGGGAACAAGAGGCAATGCTTCCTCCATGGATAAAAGATCCTGTTCCATTCGGACTACCTCAAGATTCATGATCCGAAGGAGTTCGGTGGTGTGCTCCTTGGAGTACAGATCCAGGTCTGATTTATTGAAACCCTCATCCCGGACTGATTCCCATAGGGTTTGGAACAATACCTTTCTATCGGACGGAAGCAATATCATCCAGGGCTCATTCAAGAATTGTTCACGGACACCAGGCAACAGGCGGGTAACGACCACGTCGCCCCTCATCAATCCTGGAGCCGTAGTGGAGAAGGAGTGGCTGAACTGGGGAACGATAAAGTTTTCCAAACGGCCTCGATTTGCCTGGCAGGAGTTAATACTGTAGGGCGATATATATGAAGCAATGAGATTCTTGAGAGCCAATCTTTCAGCTTCATCCAGTTGGCCTTCCAGTTCCGGGCGATATTTTTCAGCCTGGGTGGGGGAGCGCCGGGCAGGTCGGTAGTCCAGGAGCAGCCAATCGGCACAGAACATGTCGTAGAGCTTTTTGTAAGAGTAGCGCTCCATCCGGTCAATTATACCCTCCAGGGGCAGTGCCTGGAAAAATGTCGACCGGGCTTCTTCGGCCTGGGGAGAAATGCACCAGGAATGCGATACCGACCGTAATTTCTCCATCACCGTCAGGTAGGTATATATATCGATCTCGGGACCAGACTTAAACCATTTCAAGGATGTCACCTCAGCATATGAATCAAGATTCCCATATTCAGGCCCTCATGGTACGGACGACCATAAAAAACCGGTGCAGGATTACCCCGGCGGCAAAGCCTCCCACATGAGCCCAGAATGCAATTTGGGCAGTATCGCTGCCCGGGTTGGCAGTTCCTCCCAGGATCTGCAGGACCAACCAGAATCCCAGGTAGATAAAGGCGTAGATTTCAACCATCACCGGAATGAAGATGATGGGGATCAAGGTCAGTACTTTGGCCCGGGGATACAGGATGAAATACGCGCCCATTACGCCGGCAATGGCCCCGGAAGCGCCTACCGTGGGAATGGTCGAAGCAGGATATACCAGGACATGCAAGACCCCGGCCATGATGCCGCAGGCCAGATAAAACAGGAGAAAATTCAAGGGACCCATCCGGTCTTCAACATTGTCACCGAACAGCCACAAAGCCCACATGTTGGAAATCAAATGCAGCCATCCCCCATGCAGGAAGGCCGAGGTGATGAAGGGGGCATAGTGGGACAGGGGATATGAGAATATGGAGTTCAGATCATAATTCGCAGGCACCAGGGCGAAACGGGACAGCAGTGACTCCATCCCGGAGGTACCCAGGAAGGTCTGGGAATAGAAGATGATCACATTGATTACGATTAGCGCGATGGTCATCACTGGCTGATGTTGGCTGGGAATGTTGTCTTTTAGCGGTATCAAATGTTCACATCCTGCAATTTTGCCATAATTATACCATACCCCTATTACATTATCGAAGGGGCAGGAATGGGGCGGGGGGCCTGGTCCGGGGCAGATGCCCAACAGGAGCAACTGCCTGGGGTACTTTTGTTGGCGATTTGAGATATTGTATTGCATGGTCTGGCTGTGGCGTCAGGAGTTCAGTTGGTTTTTTTCGGCAGACCGATGGTTTGGCGTCGAGTTGAGGGGATGCTGAATCGATGTTCAAGCGGTTTTCGATGGTTTTTTGGCTTGACTTGCACTATCCCACAGATTATTCTGTAATATAGACTATTGGGATGGACGGGTTCGGATGAATACTTGTGGGCGGGCAGCGCTTTACCGGGTCGCGGATAGACTGGGGGAATCGCGTCTTTGACTCTGAAGATCCGCAACCTCGGCCCCTTGTCGGCCGGGGTTTTTGTTGATGAAACCATCTTTAAGAAATGCTATTCTGTTGGAGAACCCTTATTTTAGTTGAACTATGCGGCGGCTCCCTGGAGCCGAACGGCTCAAAATAATCAATCTGATAATGCGAACGGAGGTATACACAATTGAAAACGAAGCTGGAGAGACTAGAGACAAACGAGGTGGCCCTGGAAATAGAGGTGGATTCCGACAAGATCGAGCAGGCGATGGGCAAGGCTTATCGCAAAGTAGTGGGTCAGGTTAGAATTCCGGGATTTCGTCAGGGCAAGGCGCCTCGCAAGGTCCTCGAAGCTTTTGTAGGTAAAGAGGCTCTCATGGAAGAGGCTCTGGAGGAGGTACTCCCCGAAGCCTATGAGCAGGCCGTGAAGGAAACGGAAATCGAACCGGTCAGTCAGCCCAAAATAGATATTGTTCAGAATGAAGAAGGGCTGCCCTTCATATTCAAAGCCACGGTGATGGTCAAGCCTGAGGTGAAATTGGGCGAATTCGTTGGCCTTACGGTCGATGTTCCCAAGGTGACGGTGGATGAGGAAGCCGTCGAAGTAAAATTGGAAGAAATGAGAAACCGCTACTCCAAACTGATCGATGCTGAAGATGGAGTGCCGGCACAAGCAGGAGATATTCTGAAGATTGATTTTATTGGATTCCTGGGGGATGAGCCTTTCCCTGGCGGGAACGGCGAGGATTACTCCCTGGAGATCGGTTCCGACACTTTTATCCCCGGATTTGAGGAACAGCTGATCGGTGCGGTCAAGGATGAGGAGAGAGAAGTCAACGTTACTTTCCCTGAAGACTATCATGCCGAAGACCTGAAGGGACAGGAAGCCGTCTTTAAGGTGCGGGTAAAAGAGATCCAGACCCGGGAGCTGACTCCCCTGGATGACGAATTTGCCTGTGACGTGAGCGACTTTGATACCTTGGAGGAACTCAAGGCGGATATCCGCAGCAATCTGGAAAAGGAAGCTGAAAGCGAAAACGAGGGCAAAATCAGGCAGCAGCTGGTAGCCAAGGCTGTGGCTGTGTCAGAAGTAGAGATCCCCGAGCCGATGATCGAGAGCCAAATGGATATGCTGGTACACCGCTTTGAAGAACAGCTTATGTACCAGGGCATGGGGATGGAAGATTATGTAGGCATGTCGGGGATGACCCTTGAATATATCCGGGCCGGGTTTCGTCCCCAGGCCGAGCGGGTAGTCAGAGAGAATCTGGTTCTCGAAGCCATAGCCAAGCAGGCAGGTCTGGTGGTTACCGACGAAGATTTCGAAGTCCAGTTGGAGAGAGCCGCAGCCGAATTCGGGATGGATGTTGAGGCAGTACGCCCCAACCTGGTGGATTCACGCCCGCGGATCGAAGCCGGCATTATGCTGGATAAAGCAGTAGACTATTTGAAAGATAATGCTACCATTAACATAGTGGAGGCCGAGGAGCCGGAAGTGGCTGAAGAGCAGGAGTGATCCGCCTTGGCATGCCGATTATCAAACAGAAAGGGTGATAGTAGATGTCATATCTGATTCCAATGGTCGTGGAACAGACCAATAGAGGAGAACGTTCCTACGATATATATTCGCGTTTGCTGAAGGACAGGATAGTATTTTTGGGCAGCGCCATTGATGACCAGGTAGCGAACGTGGTAGTGGCACAGCTGCTGTTTCTGGAAGGCGAAGATCCTGACAAAGATATCAGTATATACATCAACAGCCCCGGGGGATCCATTTCCGCCGGCATGGCTATTTATGATACAATGCAACATATCAGGGCCGACGTCTCGACGATTTGCGTAGGGCTGGCAGCCAGCATGGGAGCGTTTCTCCTGTGTGCCGGGGCCAAGGGCAAAAGATTCGCCCTGCCCAACAGCGAGATTCTGATTCATCAGCCCAGCGGCGGCACTCAGGGACAAGCTACTGACATTGAGATCCATGCCCGGCGTATCATCAGGATGAGGGAACAATTGAATCTGATCCTGGCCGAGAGAACGGGACAGCCTCTGGAGAGGATCCAGACGGACACCGAGAGGGACTATTTCATGTCGGCCCTGGAGGCCAAAGAATATGGTTTGATCGACGATGTGATGGTTCAGACCAAGCGCCCGAAGAAAGGATAGTCTTTTCGGGGAAGAGAGGTGGATTTATGCAAAGGTTTGGAGAAGAACGCGGTCAACTCAAATGTTCATTTTGCGGTAAACTGCAGGACCAGGTCAAGAAACTGGTGGCCGGCCCGGGAGTATATATCTGCGATGAATGCATCGAGTTGTGCAACGAGATAATTGAAGAGGAACTCAGTGAAGACCTGGGCTTTGACATCGGCGAGATCCCCAAACCCAAGGAAATCATGAGTATTCTCGACCAGTACGTGATTGGCCAGGACCGGGCCAAGAAGTCGCTGGCGGTTT
>CAZDND010000023.1:9796-16951 GCA_964506825.1 uncultured Syntrophothermus sp. | reverse complement strand
CCAGGAGCAGCAGTTGGGTACTGGCCATGCGTTGCTGCAGGCGAAGCCCGAAGTGGGGGCGGAAGATCTGGTGTTGGTTTTGGCCGGGGATACTCCGTTGCTTCAGGCTGGTTCCCTGCGAAGTCTTATTGAATTTCATCAGGCGAACCGGGCTTCGGCCACGGTGCTGACCGCCCAGTTGCCGGATCCTTATGGATATGGGAGGATTATCAGGGATGCCGAAGGGTCTCTGGTAAAAATCGTGGAAGAAAAGGATGCCACCCCCGAAGAAAGACTGGTCCAGGAGATAAATTCGGGGATGTATTGTTTTGATTACGAGGTATTTTCGGCGCTGGAAAACTTGACTCCTGAAAATGCCCAGGGTGAATACTACCTTACAGATGCCCTGACGGCTCTAAAAAAGAGGGGCCGAAGGGTCTTGGCGGTCCAGGCTGCCCATGAAGACGATATATATGGGATCAACGACCGGGTGCAGCTGGCTTTTGCGGAGAAAAAGATGCAACGGCGCAAATGCCGCGAGCTAATGCTGTCAGGAGTGACAGTGATAGATCCCGAGACCACATATGTCCATAGCCAGGTGATTATTGGGCAGGACACCGTTCTGGCTCCTTTTACCATGCTTGAAGGCTGCACCGAGGTCGGAGAAGGCTGCCTGATCGGTCCTGGCTCCAAAATTGTTGACTCGCGGATCGGCGATCACACCCGGATCGACAGTTCCCGGGTCTTGCAGAGCGTGATCGGCGATGATTGCGATATCGGGCCTTATGCTTATATCCGCCCCGGGGTCATTGTGCATGACGGGGTCAAGATTGGCGACTTTGTGGAAGTAAAAAAATCGGAGATAGGATCCGGCAGCAAGATCCCCCATCTGAGCTATGTGGGCGATGCCGTTCTGGGGGAAAAGGTGAATGTTGGGGCCGGTACCATCACCTGCAATTACGACGGGGTAAACAAATATCCAACCTTCATCGAAGATGGAGCTTTTATAGGCAGCAACAGCAATTTAGTCGCTCCGGTAAGGATCGGGGCGGGAGCGGTGATCGGAGCGGGTTCGACTATTACCCGCGATGTACCTTCCATGGCTTTGGGGGTTGAAAGAGCCTCCCAGAAGGTAGTGGCTGACTGGAAACGCCAAAAAAAAGACCAAGAATGATTATTGGGGAGTGGGGCTAGCATGAATGGATCTAGGTGGAGACTCAAGGTGTTTTCCGGAAACGCCAATATGGAGCTGGCGGGTGAAATCGCGGAATACCTTGGAGTCCATATTGCGGACTCCAACGTCAGGAGCTTTTCTGACGGAGAGATAGCGGTGGCTATCGATGAGAGCGTACGGGGAGTCGATGTATACATCGTTCAACCCACCTGCCCTTCGGTCAACGATAACCTGATGGAACTATTGATCATGATCGATGCGGTTCGTAGGGCTTCAGCGGCCCGCATCAATGCGGTCATCCCATATTATGGATATGCCCGCCAAGACCGCAAGACCAGGGCCCGGGATCCTATCACGGCTAAAATGGTGGCCAATCTCATTACTTCGGCGGGAGCTGACCGGGTAATCACGGTTGACCTCCACGCCGGTCAGATTCAGGGATTTTTTGATATTCCCGTTGACCACTTGCCCGGGGTACCTATGTTGGCCGAGTATTTCAAGAGCCAGGCCATCGAAGGAGGTATCGTGGTTTTATCTCCGGATCTGGGAGGAGTGACCCGGGCCCGTGATTTGGCCAACCGCCTGGGGGCATCCATCGCGATAATCGACAAATGGCGTCCCGAACCAAATGTGGCTGAAGTAATGAATGTTATCGGTGACATCTCAGGGAAGTCGGTCATCATTGTCGATGATATCATCGACACAGCTGGAACGATAGCGCTGGCTTCACGAGTGATGATGGAACGGGGAGCCAGGGACGTTTATGCTTGCGCAACCCACCCGGTCCTGTCAGGACCGGCGTTGGAGAGGCTGGAGTCGGCTCCTTTAAAGGAGATCGTCTTTACCAATACCATCCCCATCCCCAAGGACAAGCGCCTGAAGAAAATGACGATCCTGTCGGTCGCTCCCCTGATCGGTGAGGCCATCCTCAGGATCCATGAAGATTTATCGGTCAGCAGGCTGTTTGATTGATGGGTGGACTGGCAAGTCAGGGGTACCTTTATTAACCGGCCGCAAGGCGGATTGGCCGGTATGCGGCTCGCCAAAGCAGGATGCTTGGCGGAGAAATCCCCAATGAAACATCAGCGAAGATATTCGGGCGACAGGGTGAAGTATATTGAAAATGATCGTTGGACTGGGCAATCCGGGGGCCGAATATAAAAATACCCGGCATAATGCTGGTTTTTTGGTGGTTGAGGAATTAGCCCGGCAGTTAAGGGTAAAAAAGGAAAAGTTCATTCATAATAGCATCGTGGCCCAAGCCCAGTTCAGGTCAGAATCGGTAGTTATCGTTAAACCTTTGACCTATATGAACCTGTCGGGTCGGGCAGTCAAGCAGATCATCAATGCCAACCACATACTGCTTTCGGAAACCATCGTGGTTATGGACGACATGGATCTGGAGCCAGGCATCATTCGTTTGCGGGCTCGGGGGGGCAGCGGGGGTCAAAAGGGAATGCAGTCCATCATCGATCATCTGGGGACGCAGGATCTGGCCAGACTCAGGGTGGGAATCGGCCGTCCGCCGGGCGAAGATGTTGTAGATTGGGTTTTGACCAGATTTAGCCGAGACGAACAGGACTTGATGCAGGAAGCGATCCAAACAGCCTGCGAGGCGCTGAAGATATGGCTCCTTTTTGGAATAGAAAAAGCCATGAACCAATTTAACTGATGAGGACCGCTTGGTGGGTAGGGGAACGCGGATGGTGATAAAACGGCCCGATAATGTCAAGGTGCCAGCGGGCAGGAAACCGAGATGCTTTTAAGAGTTAATGATATAGGATAGTACTAAGATTGGACACTATACGGCTGAGGGATAGCCTGGAATAATTTTTTGCTGGTGGAACCGATCATCACAGGATAATAATGAATCGAGCCACGGTAGTGGGGGTCCTTGGGATGCCCACCTATTGCAGTTGGAGGGAATACGGGATGTCATCATTGATGGAACAGATTACGGCTGTTATGGCTGGGGGCGGAAATTGCCTGGTGAGCGGGCTTGATGGAACTTCGAAAGCTTATGTGTTAAACAGGTTGATGCAAAGTACTGGTAACCGGGTGATTTATGTAACCGGTGAAGTTGAAGAAGGTTATGACGTTGCCAGATCATTGCGAGGCATAGCTGGACCGGAGAAGGTCCGCATCTTCCCGCCGCGTAACTATTTGGTGGGTGGTTCGGGTGATCAAGCGAAAGAAAATCTCGAACGCATATCTCTGTTGACTGAACTGGTGGAACACCCCCGGCAAAGCGGAATAATGATTATTTCAGCGGCATCCCTGATGTTCGAGACCATTCCCCCGGAGGCCTTAAAGACACGACAGATTAAAATACAGACAGGACAGTCCCTGGGACTGGAGAGGGTACTCAAAGGGCTGGTGGAATATGGGTATGTTCGCCAATCCATGGTGGAGAGCCCTGGGCACTTTGCTGCCCGGGGGGGCATACTGGATATTTTCCCGGTCCGGGCGGCTGAACCCCTCAGGATCGAATATTTCGGTGATGAGATTGAATCCATGCGGCATTTTTCCATAGACAGCCAGCTATCCACGGGGGCGCTCAAAAATACTATTATATGGCCAGCCGAGGAAACCTCCGGAGAAGGGGGGCGTCTGTGGGACTATCTTCCTGAGAAGTGTTTGGTGTGGGTCGATGATGTCCATAGATTACAGGAATCCTGGGCCAACCAGCTTAGGCGCTACAAGAATTTTGAAGGTCAGGCTCGCCGAGAGAAACAATCTCCAGGGTTAAAAGCATATTCCTGGTCTGAAATGGAATCTTTCATGGATTCGCGCCCATTGGTCTTTCATTCGGTATTTGCACGCAATCCAGGGAATTACCCGGTACAATTGCTTCAACATATCTCCCAACATGAGGTCGAACCCCTATGGGCCCGACCGGATGGCCTGAAAAAGAGCGTCCTGGACTGGAAGGCCCGGGGTTGGCAGGTCCTGCTGGCTATTCCGGAAAAATCAACCCGGGACAGGATCAGAAAGGACCTGGATGAAAGCCTCGTTTCAGGGGGATATGAGTTTGTAAAGTGGCGGATTGAAAAAGGTTTTGTTTCCAGCACGCTGAAATTGGCAGTAGTAGCGGAGAGCGACCTGGTGCGAAAAAAATCCGTTAGGAGTAAGAAGGTTTCCGCCCGTCAGAGTAGTGCCAGACCTGATCTGGGAGTCGGCGACCATGTGGTGCACGAGCAATATGGAATCGGAATATTCCAGGGGATAACCAGCCAGGAAGTTGATGGGGTGCTGCGCGAGTACCTGACGATTCAATATGCAGGGACCGATCGGTTGTATCTGCCCGTTGACAAGCTGGGAATGTTGACCAGATTCAGCGGCGGAGGACAGCCAAAACTAAACAAGCTGGGCGGCAGCGAGTGGGAACGCACCAAGAAAAAGGTGCGCGCGTCAGTCCAGGATATGGCTGAAGAGCTCTTGGCTCTCTATTCTGCCCGGGAGAAGATTCAGGGCTTTGCTTTCTCGCCGGATACGGTCTGGCAGCATGAATTTGCAGAGGGTTTTGAGCATGAGGAAACCCCGGATCAAGCCCGTTCGGTAATCGAGGTCTTGGCAGACATGGAAAAAACTCGGCCCATGGATCGGCTCGTTTGCGGAGATGTAGGCTACGGAAAGACTGAGGTAGCCATGCGGGCGGCCTTTAAGGCGCTGATGGATAAAAAACAGGTAGCAGTCCTGGTTCCTACCACTATCCTGGCAGAGCAGCATTATCATACGTTTGTCAAACGTTTTGAGGCATTTCCGGTGTCTATCGAAGTACTGAGCCGCTTTAAAACACCGGGCCAGCAGAAAAAGGTTATTGATGATCTCCGCCGAGGCTTGGTCGACATTGTGATCGGGACGCATCGTTTGCTGTCGGCAGATGTCCAGTTCCAAGACCTTGGTTTGCTGGTGGTTGATGAAGAACACCGCTTCGGAGTGCGCCAGAAGGAAAGAATCAAGGCTATGACGCGAACGGTTGATGTGCTTAGCCTATCGGCGACACCGATTCCCCGCACATTGCATATGGCCATGAGCGGATTGCGGGACCTGTCAGTGATCGAGACCCCACCCCCAGAACGGTACCCCATCAATACTTATGTGATGGAGTTCAGTCCCGACCTGGTCAGGGAGGCTATCAAGGCGGAAATCGATCGGGGGGGACAGGTTTTTTACGTGCATAATCGCATCCACAGCATGGATAGGATCAAACGGGAAATAGAAGCCTTGGTGCCGGAACTGGTAGTCGATCATGCCCATGGACGAATGGACGAAAAGGAACTGGCGCAGGTCATGACGAGGTTTTTAGAAGGGGAGTCGGATGTGCTGCTGGCCACTACCATCATCGAATCCGGGTTGGATATGCCTAATGTGAATACCCTGATAGTTGATGAAGCCGACCGCATGGGTTTGGCCCAGCTTTACCAGTTGCGGGGCAGAATCGGTCGCTCCAACCGAGTTGCTTACGCCTACCTTACCTATCGTCCCGATAAGGCGATTTCGGAACTGGCGCAGAAAAGGCTTAATGCTATCAGGGAATTTGTGGAGCTGGGATCAGGCATGCGCATTGCTCTGCAGGACTTGGAAATCCGTGGCGCAGGCAACCTGCTGGGTGCTGAACAGCACGGATATATCGAAGCGGTAGGATTTGACCTATATTGCCGGCTGCTGGAGGAAGAAACCGCCCGCCATAAAGGATTGTCAACCGCCAGGCCAGAGATGCCGGGAGTCGACGTCAGGGTAGACAGCTATATCCCCGATAGCTATATTGATGATCCGGCAGTGAAAATCCAGATATATCGCCAGGCGATGATGGCGGATAATCTGGGACAAATCCGCGAAATCGAGCAGGGGCTGCGGGATCGCTTCGGGCCATTGCCCTTGCCTGCGGAGAATCTGCTGCGCATAGCCAGGCTTCGTCTGGCGGCCGCCCATAAGAATATCAAGCATATCAACACCTCGGATAACCAGATCGAATTGACTCTGGAAAAACCCCTGGGCAAGGGTGCTCAGGAGTTGGCGGACCTCCAGCACAGATATGGGTTGAAAATAAGCGTCACCAGAGGTAACGTCCTGGTCCTTAAGTCCCGCCAGAAGTTGTCCCTGGATGCGGTAGAGGCTTTGCTGGAGATTATTTAAGCCTGGGGTGGGAAGATGAACATTTGGGCATCCATGTACCCGGTCCCTTTTATCTGGATATAGTGGTAAAATACTCAAAGAGTTTTCCTGCCGGTGGTTAGAAATCGTTCCGGTGACGTGGGAGAGATAATGTTGGCTAAGAAAAACTTTCTTCAAGGGGCCTTAATCCTTGCAGCGGCGGGCATGTTGAGCAAACTCCTCGGAGCCTTATACCGGATTCCCCTGGCTCGTTTGTTGGGCGGAGAAGGTATGGGCTTATACCAGATGGCTTATCCGATTTACACTACCATTCTGGCTATGGCAACTGCCGGGGTACCGGTGGCCATCTCCATTTTGGTGGCTAGAAAAGAGTCATCGGGCTTGACCGGGGACAGCAGAAAGCTTTTCAAGTTTTCCTTCTGGTTTCTGGCGGTATTGGGCATATTCTTATCCGTGGTCGTTTTTCTGGGTGCCGACTGGCTATCCAGGGTGGTGCTGCACCAACCCAAGGCGTATCTGCCTTTGGCGGC
Organism: uncultured Syntrophothermus sp.; assembly: GCA_964506825.1. GTDB lineage: Bacteria > Bacillota > Syntrophomonadia > Syntrophomonadales > DTU052 > JAAYDA01. The sequence continues at coordinate 10,150 of CAZDND010000023.1, read as the reverse complement.
CATTGCCCCGGCGATATTTTTTGCAGGCATGATGTCGGTCTTCAGAGGGTATTTCCAGGGTCATCAAATGATGGTACCCACCGCCGTATCCCAGGTTATAGAACAGATCTTCAGGGTAGCCTTCGTACTGATCCTGGCCTTCTGGTTGTTCCCCCGAGGATTGGAGATGGCATCGGCTGGCGCCACCTTTGGTGCGGTCATGGGGGGAATCGCCGGGCTGCTGGTGCTGGTGGTGTTCTATCTCAGGTATCGCCGTCAGCCGGTTCCCGGAGGGCAATTGGAGTACTCCGGCGAGTCAACCCGTGATCTGGGCAAACAGCTGATCAAGTTAGCGGTTCCGGTATCCTTGGGGGC
>CAZDND010000023.1:0-9786 GCA_964506825.1 uncultured Syntrophothermus sp. | reverse complement strand
CGCTGGTGCAGATGATGGATGTGGTAATAGTACCCTCCCGGCTTATTTCGGCGGGATTCACGGTTTCCCGGGCTACAGAACTATATGGACAATTGTCAGGTATGGCCTCGGTGTTGATAAATTTACCGACGATTTTTACGATTGCTATTGCTACCAGCCTGGTGCCGGCTATTGCCGAAGCCCGGGCAATAGATGACAAAGGGGCACTGTTCGAAAAAATCAACAACGGTATGCGGGTGGCTATGATGATGGCGCTGCCGTCGGCAGCGGGGCTTTTCGCCCTGGCCTACCCAATCACTGATTGGCTGTTCGCCTGTCCGGAAGCTGGTATCCCGCTGGTTTATCTGGCGATTGCAGTTATTGTGCTGGCTCTTTTTCAGGTAACCAGCGCATCTTTGCAGGGATTGGGGCACCCGGAGATCCCCCTGCGGAACCTGGTGGTAATCGGATTGCTGAAGGTGGTGTTCAATTATTCTCTCACGGGGATCGCCGACCTGAATATCCGGGGACCTGCGATTGGCACGACGATTGCTTTCCTGGCGGGGTCAACATTAAACATGATTGAATTGACTCGCCGTACAGGAGTCAAATATGAGTGGAACCGGTTGGTGAAACTGGCGGTTATCGCCGCCGCCATGGGTGTTGCGGCCAAGGTCTGTTATGAGGCCATGGGTATTTGGGGACTGACTTCCCATTGGGCTACCTTAGGGGCCATTTTGGTCGGCGTGGGAGTCTATGGCACCGCCTTGGTACTATCGGGTGAGATGGATATGAAGCTGATTATGAAATATATGAGTATAGGCAGGGGGGCAAAGTAATGGAAGATAGCTCCATTAAAGATCTGAAAAACACCATGGACAAGCTGCTCTCACCCCAGGGATGTCCCTGGGACCGGGAACAAACCCATGCTTCGCTGCGGAGATACCTGGTGGAGGAAGCTTATGAGGTTTTGGAGGCTATAGACGAGAACGATCCTGGGAAACTCAGGGAGGAGCTCGGGGACCTGTTGCTGCAGGTGGTATTCCACGCCGCCCTGGCGGAACGGGACGGGAATTTCAATCTCGAGGATGTGGCGGATACAGTAAACAGGAAGATGATCAGCCGCCATCCCCATGTTTTTGGGCAGCTGGAGATTAATTCCAGCGACGAGGTTATGCAATACTGGGAAGGGTTCAAGCGCGAAGAAGGCAAACGATCAATTCTGGAGGGGATCCCCAGTCATCTCCCGGCGCTCCTCAGAGCTCATAAAATGCAAGAGAAGGCTATGAGGGTGGGTTTTGACTGGCCGGAGGTATCTGGGGCGGTCGAGAAACTGGGAGAAGAGATTAACGAATTTATCGAAGCAGCGGCAGCGGGAAGCCCGGAAAAGATGGAGGAAGAGATGGGAGATATTTTATTTGCCGCCGTCAACATTTCAAGGATGTCCGGGATAGAGCCGGAACAGGCACTGCAGAACTCGAATGCCAAATTCAAGCGGCGCTTCAATTATATAGAAGCAAAACTGGCTGAGCAGAACATTCTACTGGATGACGCCGGTCTGGAAAAGATGGATTGTCTGTGGGAAGAAGCCAAACTCAAAGGATTGTAACCAATGATCTGCGGCTTGAGGAACATACTCAGGCAGAGTTAAATACCATGGGATATGAGTAGGCCGAGAGGCCGAATCTTTACCGCAAAGAAGGAAATTGTCAATCTAACTAGAATTCATTAAGAAGTTGAGCTGATTATGGAGTTAAGCAGAAAATGAATCAGGAGGTGAAAGGCTTGAACAAAACAGATTTGATTGGTGATGTGGCAGGAAAAACCGGAATGACCAAAAAGGACGTTGAAAAGATCCTCAATGCTCTGTTCACGACGATCGAAGATACGCTGAAAGCAGGAGACAAGGTGCAATTGGTTGGTTTTGGAACCTTTGAGGTTCGGGAGAGGAAGGCTCGCACCGGCAGAAATCCTCAGACGGGAGCAGAGATAAAGATACCGGCATCCCGCGTGCCGGCTTTCAAGGTGGGTAAAACCCTGAAAGACAAGGTTGTTTAGTGCGTCTTGACAAATTCCTCAAGGTTTCACGACTGATCAAGCGTCGTACGGTGGCTAAAGAATTTGCGGAGAACGCCCGGGTCACCTTGAATGGCAGGACTGCCAAGCCGGCATCGGAAGTTAAGGTTGGGGACCGACTGGAGATCCAGATGGGCGGACGGAGATTAACGGTCGAAATCATGGAAGTCAGGGATAGTGTAAGGACCGGCGAAGCTGACAATATGTATCGTATTATCGAAGATGAACCGCCTCTGCCATGAGGCGGTTCTTTTTTGCCTCGCCAGGGGCAACAATGGGACGACCGTTGCAGTGCCAGTCCTGAAGGGTATCTTCCGGAGCCCGAACCGCGGCTTTCCGACCGGAGACCCCGGAATAAACCTGAGCTAATGGGCGTCAGGAGGGGAAACCTGGTCTTGGGGCGAAGACGGGGATAAAAGCGGCGGCGGAATGGTTCCGGAAGACTATCATTTACGTGTGGAACCGACCTTCCTTTGTCAGGTTCCTTTGACAACTTGACAAAGGAAGGTATACTATTCTTATACACAAATTGTAGACATATTGTGGATAACAGTGGAGAGCCGATATGCACATCGAGATTCGCGGCGCCGAAAGGCTTAGTTATAGGGAACGGCAGGTAGTGGTGCTGAAAGAGATGGGCAGGAGAAACGAGGACATAGCAAGAAATCTCGGCATAACCGCCAGCACGGTAGCCACCATGCTTAACCGGGCCCGCAGCAAAGGCTACGAAGTGGTGATAGTAATTCCGGGACAAGCGCTAGGTCTTTATGAGGGGGAGGACGATGAGGGTACCGAATAGAACCGCCAAATCTGGAAAGAAAACCTATAGATTGCGCTGGATTATGGTTTTTGTGGTGGTATGTCTCGTCTCTTTTGGTCCCCAGATTTGGACTATCTGGGAGATGCACCGCGAAATCGGAGCTCTGCATACTCAGAAGAACCAGCTGATCAGCAAGGGGCGTGAATATCAGGCTGGGGTTAAGGAACTTTATTCCGATGCCAAGGTTGAACAGCTGGCCCGGGAAGAGCTGGGCATGATCAAGCCTGGTGAAAAGTTAGTGGTAGAAGTTCTTCCCCGGAAATGACCATCAGGGATATACAGTCCGGGATGCGCCGCCAGATATGGTAAATTAATTGACAGTAAGCACCATTTTTCTATACAATGATAACGGAATACTCAGGTACATTTTTGGGGAGGCCATCGTTTCGTATGCCAACTGAGCAAAAAAGCATTCTTCCCGGACAGGTCATCGAAGGGGTTGTGCAGGGAACTACTAAATTTGGAGCATTTATTCAACTGGAGAATGGGTCCGTAGGTCTGGTCCATATATCCGAGATCGCAGACACCTATGTTCATGATGTCAAGGATTTTATTCAGGTGGGGGACCGGGTTCGGGTCAAGATCCTTAACGTCAGCGATGGCAAAGTTGGGTTGTCCATCAAGCAGGCGAAAGAGCGTGAGCGACCCAAAAAGGTCACGGGTAATCTGGATGATAAGCTCAGTCGTTTTTTCAAAGAGAGCGATGAACGTCTCCAGTCATTAAAGCTAACCAAGGAAACCAAGCGACGCAGTAAAGGCCATTCGGACACTCCTCAATGAGGAGTGTTTTTTTTAGGGAGGATTCCACTATGCCAAGCTATCGGGAGGATGGGCGGATGAGATTTGCGGCCAGCGATGTGGGCACCAATAGCTGCCGCCTTTTGGTGGCGGAAATCAGCGACACATCTTTATCACTTATTCATAAACAGGTGGTGACCACTCGCATTGGGGAAGGAGTGGAAAGGACCGGGCGTTTAAATGCGGCAGCGATCGATCGGACATTGGACTGTCTGGACATTTTTGCGGATGTAGTTGAAAAGAATGATGTAATAAGTTGGCGGGTGGCGGCCACCAGCGCTGTAAGAGAAGCAGCCAATAGCGGGGATATTCTGAATAGAGCCGAAGAGAGAGTGGGGGTAAAAATAGAAGTGCTTTCCGGGGAAAGCGAAGGGGAACTTAGCTTCCGGGGGGCCAGGGCCCGTCTTGCGCTGAAGTCAAACCCATTGGTCATCGATGTGGGCGGCGGAAGCACCGAGATAATTTATAGCTCGCGGGGGATCAAATCATTGAGCATTCCTGTAGGGGCTGTGCGGGCAACCGAAGCTGATTGGAATGAGAATGATATCAAGGCCCGGTTCTCAGGGGAGATTGAAGCCCGGGTGATCAACCGCCGAAGACCCCTGGTCCTGGTAGGCGGAACAGCAACCTCCCTGATTGCAGTTAAGAAGCGCCTGAAGGTCTATGATCCTGACCAAGTCCAGGGGGAGATCATTCGCCTGGATGATATCCGAACAATTTACGACCGATTGGCAGGTATGGAGCTTGAAGAAAGGCGACAGGTGGAAGGTCTGCAGCCGGAACGGGCTGACATAATCGTCAAGGGAATTCTTATCATCAGGTGTTTGCTGGAAATATTGGGCAGAAACCAGGCAAAGGTCAGTGATAGCGATTTGCTGGATGGTCTGATATGGGATTCCTACTTCCAGCAAGGGACGCCGGTTCAGCCAGATTGAAGGAAAGCCCCCCTCCCAACGTTGTTTTGATAAGGAAAAACTCCCGGTGCAAATCCTATTGCGCCGGGAGTTTATTGCTTTTATGCAATTCTTAGGCGGTTAATCAAAGAAGACCACCTCACCGGAACCCAGGAAATATTTGGCGCCTGCCAGAGTTACATTCCCTTCGGCGAGTTGGTGCTGGATGATGGGACTGGTTTGGAGCGAGCTTAAGGTTACGGCAATGTTTTCGTCGGCTGCCTTCTCACAAAGCTCGGTACCTGCGTATCCAAGGCTGCGGGCTTTCTCAACCGAAGGACCGATTATGGAGGTGATAGCGCCGATGCTTCCCGGAGGGGAGCCGCCTTCGACAGTTGCCTTAACCGCCCCGCAATTCTCATGACCCAATACTACCACCAGGGGGCAATGAAGGTGATCGACGGCATACTCTACGCTGCCCATTGATACCTGGTCCAGGACATTTCCGGCAGTACGGATGACGAAGATGTCTCCCAGAGCCTGGTCGAAGAGTATTTCCGGCGAGACCCGTGAATCTGAACAAGTAACGATTACCGCAAACGGGAATTGACCCTCTTTTTGAAGCTGAACCCGACGATCCGGACCAATATTTTTGGGTGCCGGCCCCTCGGTTGTAAAGCGAAGATTTCCAGCAACCAGATTATGCCGGGCTTCGGCGGCAGATACTTGTTTTATTGGGACTCCATGACTCAAGTTTAAACACCTCTCCCTAACAGAATTATTAAATTCCAATATTCGAGGTAACATTTCAATTACCTTCAAGCTATAATAGAAGTCGGCATGGTCATGGAAATCTGAATGGTCAAGCAGGATTTCAGGAAGCAAAAGTCGAATAGCCATCTGTTGATTGGATGGTTATCTGGAATGGCAGCGCATAGCGCAGCTTGCGTAATCATGATAAGTATTTCACAAAGGAGGTGACAACGATGGCGAATTACCAGGAGATAATCGGTAATTTCAAGGGCAAGCCCGGCGGTATAATCGAATCCTATCATGCACTGCAGAAGGAATTTAACTACATACCCAAGGAGGCTATAGCAGAGGCTGCCCGGGTATTTGGAGTTTCGGAGGCACAGGCATATGGGGTGGCTACATTTTATTCCTATTTATCAACCGAACCCCGGGGCAAATACATTATTCGCGTGTGTGAAAGCGCACCCTGTCATATAGCCGGTGCGGATGATGTTATCAAAGCAATTGAGAACGAATTGGGTATCAAGGTTGGGAATTCCACCCCGGATGGGAAGTTTACCTTTGAGTTGACCGAATGTATTGGACAATGCCAGGAAACGCCGGTTATATCGATTAACAGCGTTCCTTATGTCGGAATCAGTGCGGCTGACGTTCCGGCAGTCCTGGCAAAATGCAGATAACCAGGAAGGGAGGTAAAGGAATGGGAAAAGAACTGCGCATCGTTTTACGGAACGCAGACAAGGTAGATCCTACCAGCATAGATGATTATATAAAAGCTGGAGGCTACCAGGCTTTAGAAAAGGCCAGATCAATGAGCAAGAAGGATCTGATCGAAGAAGTAAAAAAATCCAAGTTGAGAGGGCGGGGCGGCGCTGGATTCAATGCCGGCATGAAATGGAGCTTCGTTCCTGTAGCGGAGACTACTTATGTAGTCTGTAACTTTGATGAAGGCGAACCAGGGACCTATAAAGACCGGATTATCGTCCAAAAAGACCCCCAATCCCTCTTGGAAGGGATGGGAATTTGCGCCCATGCTATTGGTTCCCGCAAGGGCTATATCTATTGCCGGGGAGAGTACCCATTCGTAGTGGAACAACTCAACGACGCGATCGCCCAAGCCCGCACCAAAGGAGTTCTGGGGGATTTTGACATCGAGGTTCGCATGGGCGGCGGAGCCTATGTGTGCGGTGAGGAGACGGCCCTGATCGAATCCATTGAGGGACACCGTGGTGAACCGCGTTTCAAGCCGCCATTTCCAGGAGTGGCCGGCTTGTGGTCTGAACCGACCGTGGTGAACAACGTGGAAACATTTGCCAATTTACCAGAGATCCTGATCAAGGGGGCGGACTGGTTTGCGCAGATTGGAGCTCCCAATTATCCCGGCACCAAGGTCCTGACCCTGACTGGTGACGCAGTGAACCGGATTACCATCGAAGTCCCAACCGACACTACCATCAGGGAAGTTGTCTTTGGCTTCGGCGGCGGAGTGAGAAACGGCAAAAAATTCAAAGCGGTGCAAATAGGCGGAACCTCCGGGGGATTTATCCCCGAGTCTCTGCTGGATACTCCCATTGATTTTGATTCCATGGGGAAAATCGGAGCTACCCTGGGAACCGGGGCGGTTTTTGTCATGGATGAGACCCGCGACATCGTGGATATCGTCACCAGAATATCCAAGTTCTTTGAGCATGAATCCTGCGGCAAGTGCAATCCCTGCAGAGAAGGCACTTTCAGAAGCTACGAGATAATGAAAAAAAGCAACCAAGGCCAGGGTACCAGCCGGGACATTGACAACATCACCCGGTTGAGCAACGTTATGAAGAAGGCTTGTCTATGCGGACTGGGCCAGGCGGCCCCAGGGCCGTTATTAACTACTCTGGAGCATTTCAGAGGGGAATATGAGCAGAAGCTCTTATCCTGAAGGAAAGGAGGATGAAGATGGTTACATTAACGATTAACGGCAAGGAAATCCAGGCTCCCAAAGGGAGCACGATTTTGGAAGCCTGTCGTCTGAATGGAATAGAAGTCCCCACCCTATGTTACGATCCCGACCTCCGGTTGGCTGGGTCGTGCCGCATGTGCTTGGTCGAGGTTAAAGGACGGCCACTTTATGCAGCGTCTTGTGTAGCCCCGGCGGAAAATAATATGGTGATTGAAACCGCAAGTCCAGGGATTGTGGAAGCTCGTAAAGTAATATTGGACTTGCTGTCGGCCCGCCATGAGTTCAACTGCCAAACCTGTGAAAAAACCGGCAACTGCAAATTTCAGGATTACTGTTATCAATACGGCGTGAAAGAGCCGGAATACACTGACGGCGGCCGTCATGTATATCCGATCAACGACCCCAATCCATTCTTTGAGCGCGACTACAATAAATGTATTATGTGCACCCGTTGTGTGCGGGCTTGTGAAGAGATTACCGTAGCCCGGGCCATCAACATGGAAAATCGGGGATGTCATACCAAGATAGCAACTGCCTTTGACGGAAATCTGGCTGATTCTCCCTGCGTATTCTGCGGACAGTGTGTAATGGTCTGTCCCACCGGGGCGTTGACCAGCAAAGTGAGCGCCGGATTGGGCCGTGCTTACGAAGTCGAAAAAGTGTTGACCACCTGTACCTACTGCGGTACCGGTTGTACTTTGGAACTAAACACCAAAAACAACCGGGTTGTAGGTGTCACCTCCAACCGGACGGAGGAGTGGAGCCCGGTTAATAAAGGGGCTTTGTGCGTAAAAGGACGTTTTGGATGGGATTTCATCAATTCCCCCGACCGGCTGACCACACCCCTCATTAAGGAAAACGGTGAATTCCGGGAAGCCTCTTGGGATGAGGCCCTGGATCTCGTCGCTGCTCGGCTGAGTTCGATAAAGGAAACCAGTGGCCCTGATTCCATGGCTGTCTTTACTTCTGCCCGCATCACCAATGAAGAAAACTATCTGGCGCAGAAGTTTGCCCGGGCGGTGCTGGGAACCAATAATGTTGACCACTGCGCCCGTCTCTGACACTCCGTTACTGTCGCCGGTCTGGGGGCAGCATTTGGTAGTGGAGCAATGACCAACTCGATAGCCGAACTGGGCAAAGATGCTACGGGCATATTTGTTATCGGTTCCAATACTACGGAAAATCATCCGGTCATAGGGATGAAGATCAAGAAAAACGTTCTGGAAAACGGAGCCAAGCTGGTGGTAGCCGATCCGCGTCGCACTGATCTGGCTGACATCGCCGATGTTTATATGGCCCATCGTCCCGGCACGGATGTGGCTTTGGTCAACGGGATGATGAATGTTATCATCAGCGAAGGCTTGGCAGACCAGGATTTCATTGCCAATTGTACCGAAGGTTATGAAGCCATGGCTGAGGTGGTGGCCAAATACACTCCGGAATATGTAGAAAAGATCACCACGATACCCGCAGAAGACATCCGGAAAGCCGCTAGGATTTATGCGGCGGCCGATGCGGCTGCGATCTGCTATGCCATGGGCCTAACCCAGCACAGCACCGGAACCGACAATGTTAAATCGGTCTGCAACCTGGCCATGTTGACTGGCAATATCGGCCGCCCCGGAACCGGAGTCGATCCTCTCCGGGGACAAAATAACGTACAGGGCGCCTGCGATATGGGCGGACTGCCGGTTACCTATCCGGCTTATCAGGCCGTGACCAACGAAGCGGCCCGGGCCAAATTCGAAGCCGCCTGGGGAGTATCCCTGCCGGACAAAAATGGCCTGACCCTGACGGATACCATCAATAAAGCTTACGAGGGGCAGATGAAAGCCCTGGTGGTAATCGGGGAAAACCCGATGATGAGCGATCCGGACCTGCATCACGTTGAAGAAGCCTTGGAAAAGTTGGATTTCTTTGTAGTCCAGGATATATTTCTCACTGAAACCGCCAAGTATGCTGATGTGGTTCTGCCGGCGGCGTCCTTTGCCGAGACGGACGGAACCTTCAGTAACACGGAGCGCCGGGTGCAACGGGTTCGCAAGGCTATCGATCCTCCCGGCAACGCCAGGACCGACTGGGAGGTCATATGTGATCTGTCCACCAGAATGGGCTATCCTATGCATTATGGTTCGGCAGAGGAAATATTTGAAGAGATCAGAACCCTTACGCCTTCCTATGCCGGCATGACCTACGCCCGACTGGAAGGGCGGGGGCTCCAATGGCCTTGCCCGACCGAGGAACACCCGGGAACTGCTTATTTGCATAAAGACGGCAAATTCTCCCGGGGCAAGGGTGCATTTACAGCCATCGAGTTCAAGTTACCCAGGGAAAATCCCGACGAGGAGTTCCCGCTGATATTGACAACCGGCCGCAGCTTGTTCCATTATCATACGGGGACCATGACCCGTCGTTCCTCGGCCCTCGATGAGCATAAGCCGGAGGCCGAAGTGGAAGTCAATCCCAAACTGGCAGCGCGGATGGGTATCGTCGATGGCGAAAAAGTCAGGTTGTCGACCCGCCGG
>CAZDND010000022.1:6091-17051 GCA_964506825.1 uncultured Syntrophothermus sp. | reverse complement strand
GCCCAATCCCGTCTATACCCCCTGGGTTACTTATCTAAGAATCTTGTAAATCGGCTGAAAATTGACATTTTCCGCGGTACAAATATATAATGAATTTGTTGGTCGACGTTGCTTAAGCAGGTAAAAGGAGGGGACCTCCCTTTCATGAAGGACTTAATTTGCGATGAATTTCAAAATGTAGTCAGCGATCTTCTCATACGCCATCACAGCGTTCTGGACGTTTTATCCAAGATGGCTGAATCCACAGCCCGGGTTAATCGTGGAGTATGCAAATCCGTGAACGGATGTGGATGTATATCTATCGAAGCCAGCAAAGCAGAAATCCCGCCCGACATTGATTCTATCGATGAAATTAGAAAGTACCTGGATTCCCATGTACGGGGGAAGTTGTGCCCGCAATGCGAAGATATCATAACCAACGAACTTGGAAAGAGCCTATTTTACACCGCTGCTTTGTGTAACATCCTGGGTTTAAGCCTTTATGACGTTTTCATCCACGAATACAAGGAAGCCTCCGCACTGGGGATATTTAACCTTACCTAGTCAAGCCCGAGCCCAAAAGAGACTCCCGATTTTGATCGGAAGTCTCTTTTTTCATGCTCATTTTATCCTGGATCATCGATCCAGGCCCCCGGGTGACCACCACCGGCTGCTCTCCGCCATACTCATGGCAGTCAGTTGATCCCAGGGCACAACTTCCTATACCATGTAATCCAAAATCAGCTGTTCCTGCATCCTCTTCAATCCGTTTCTGATCGACCTGGCCCGAGCTTCACCGATACCTTCTACCTCATCCAATTCTTCGATACTGGCTTGCATTATATGCGTGAAATCACCAAAGGCATTTACCAGGTTCTCAATTATTTGAGGAGGTATCCGCGGCACCTTCTGCAATATCCGATACCCTCGGGGAGCTGCCGGTTGGTCCAGCACACTGCTGGAGGTACCATAACCAAGAGATCTGGCTATACCCATCGGATCGGTGAGGTCCTCCTCGTAGGACCGCATCAGCGACCCAAATATCTCCCGGCAACCTTTTTCAGGGAATCTGCAATAGTCTTTAATAATCAGGACGGTCTCATCCTCCACGTTGGACAAGAGTTCATCCAGCTGCATCTTTACCAAGCGCCCTTCGGTTCCCAGTTCCATTATGTAATTCTCCAATTCCTGACCGATCTTGAGGACCATCATAGACCTCATCAGAGTACGACACACTTCGGACACCATAACCATATTTTCGAATTCCGTGCCCCCCAAACGAATCAGTTCCTTATCAAGGACCGCCCGGTACTTCTCCAGGGTCTGAAGGGCTTGATTGGCTTTGATAAGTATGGAGCCAATTTCGTGCAAAGCATAGCTCTGGTTCCCCTTAAACAAGGTAATAATGCTCCGACGATGAGATATGGCAATAACCAGTTCCCCGGTTTGTTTGGCAACTCTCTCAGCCGTCCGGTGTCGGATCCCAGTTTCACTGGAAAAGATGTTGGGATCGGGGACCATCTGGGCATTGGCTGCCAGAATACGGGAAGCATCCTGGTTGACTATTATGGCGCCGTCCATTTTGGCCAGCTCATACAGGTTCGCAGGAGTAAGCTCATAATCGAGCCGAAATCCTCCGCTAACCAGGTCGAAAACCTCAGATTGCTCCCCAACCACAATCAAGGCACCCGTCCGCGCTTTTAGTATATTTTCCAGCCCCAGTCGAAAGGTCGTCCCCGGTGCCACCAACCGAAGAGCATTGGAAAAGGAACCTTTGAAAATCGCTTCATCCTTCAACATCTCGTCCCCCATTACAACCGCTTATTTTAAGCGCCTCACTGAGACTGTCTACTTCAATGATTTCCAGATCGATAGAGCGGATATCTTCTTTGCCCTGATCCCTGGGAATAAAGGCTTTTGTAAACCCCAATTTTTGAGCCTCTTTAAGCCGCAGCCCCATAAATGGAATGGAACGCACCTCACCGGAAAGGCCAATCTCACCAATGGCGATACTTCCATGGGGCAGAGGCCTCTCGCAGAAACTGGAAGCCATGGCCAGCAAGATCCCCAAATCAGTGGAAGGATCTTTCAAGGCGGCTCCCCCAGCAACTTTAATGTAGATATCCTTGCTGCCCAAATTCAGCCCACCCCGTTTTTCCAGCACCGCTGCCAGCAAGGACAGTCGGTTGGCATCGATACCTGTCGCCATGCGACGCGGATATCCCATGGTAGTCTGAATAACCAGTGCCTCAACCTCCACCAAAATCGGTCGGGTTCCTTCAAAGCTCGCCACCACAGCCAATCCTGGCAAACTGCCGCGATGCTCAATAAATATGCGGGAAGGATTATCAACCGCCATCAATCCCCGGCCGGTCATCTCCAAAATCCCGATTTCATTGGCGGGTCCAAATCTATTCTTTACGGTTCGGAGTATCCGGTAGAAATTGTTGGTGTCACCCTCGAAATAAATGACGGTATCCACCATATGTTCAAGGACCTTGGGACCAGCCAAAGATCCATCTTTGGTCACGTGACCGATTAGAATGAATGGGCGGTCCGACCTTTTAGCCAGCTCCATGACTCGGGCGGCACTCGCCCTCAGCTGGGCCACGCTGCCCGGAATTGAGCTGATGTCCGGAACATATACGGTCTGGATGGAATCAATAATCACCAGATCTGGTTTGATCCTGTCAATATAGCCTTCAATCAGATCAAGATTAGCTTCGTTCAAGATGAATATAGTGTCAACATGGATTCCCAGGCGGTCTGCCCTAAGCTTTATTTGCCGGGCTGATTCTTCACCGGAGAGATAGAGAACTCTTCTGCCGATCGTCCCCAGATAATTCGCTATTTGCAGCAACAGTGTCGATTTCCCTATCCCCGGTTCTCCCCCCAGCAGCACCAGACTGCCTGGTACAATCCCGCCTCCCAACACCCTATCCAGCTCGTCGCTGCCTCCCGAAAACCGCAGCGTCTCATCCCCAAGCAGATCCGTCAAAGGACGTGGTTCCAGTCCCGCAACAACCTCTGCGGAGCGACGTGGCTGTTGAACTTCCTCAACCAGAGTATTCCAGGATTCGCACCCCGGGCAGCATCCAACCCATTTGGGCGACTGGAAACCGCATTGAGTACAGGAAAAAACCGTTTTGACTTTTGCCATCATTACTCCCCAAAGAAGATTGGACTGAACCTGTTATTGATCTGACTGGTCAACTTCTTACCAGAATATTGTATCACTAAACCCGGCCATCATCCAAAAGCCTTCTCGTGAGCAGAAGCTGATCGGCCGCAGGTAAATCAGGGCAATAAAAAAGGGCCCTAAGGCCCTTTTTTATTTCACCACTACTTCATCGTCTTCCACATCGATGATTGCCGTGCCGCCAGGCTGGAGGTTTCCTTTTAGGATTTCCTCCGCCACCTTGTCCTCAATCAGTCTTTGAATGGCTCTTTTTAGCGGTCTGGCTCCATATACGGGATCAAACCCGTCTTTTATGATCCGTTTCTTGGCAGCATCCGTGAGTTCCAGGAAAAAGCCTTGCTCTTTAATCCTTTTCTCGACCTGAAGCACCAGGAGTTCCACGATTTGTCCCAATTCATCTTCAGTAAGACTATGGAATACAATTATCTCATCCAGACGGTTAATAAACTCGGGACGGAATACTCCTTTAACCTTTTCCATGATCTGATTCTTCATTATCAGGTAGTCAGCCCCACGGTTTTCATGGTGGACGAAACCCAGGCTGCGGTCTTTGCCGATTCCCTCGGCTCCAACGTTAGAGGTCATGATTATCACGGTGTTTCGGAAATCAACCGTCCGCCCTTTCCCGTCTGTCAGTCTCCCATCTTCCAGCACCTGTAGCATTATGTTGAATACCTCGGGATGAGCCTTCTCAATCTCATCCAGCAAGATCACCGAATAAGGGCGCCGTCGCACTCTCTCCGTCAGCTGCCCGCCTTCATCGTAACCTACGTAACCGGGAGGCGCTCCAATCAGTCGGGCCACCGAGTGCTTCTCCATGTATTCTGACATGTCGATCCGGACCAAGGCATCTTCCTGTCCGAACATAGCCTCCGCCAGCGTTCTGGCTAACTCCGTCTTGCCGACCCCGGTCGGCCCCAGGAAAATAAATGATCCTATAGGCCGTTTCGGATCCTTCAATCCAGCACGTGCCCGGCGAACCGCACGGGATACTGCCGTTACCGCCTCATCCTGGCCAATCACCCGCTGATGCAGCACATCCTCCAGGTTGGCCATCCGGGCCGATTCCCCTTGAGTCAGCTTACTCACCGGTACTCCCGTCCAACTTGCGACGATCTCAGCGATGCTTTCTTCCGTAACCTCTCCGGTTTCCAGGCTGCGGCGGCCGACCCATTCCTTGCGTATCTGTTCAACTTCGGCTTTGATACGCTGTTCTTCGTCGCGCATCCGAGCTGCGGTCTCATAATCCTGTGAATTGATGGCCTCCTGCTTTTCCTCGGAAGCCCGCTCCAAAGCAGCCTCTCGTTCCTTAAGATCTTCGGGTATCACATACTTCGCCAATCTTACGTGTGATGACGCCTCGTCTATGAGGTCGATAGCCTTGTCGGGCAGGAACCGGTCCGTGATGTAGCGATTGGACAGATTGGCTGCCGCTTCCAAAGCAGCATCGGTTATCTTCACTCCATGGTGGGCTTCGTACCTATCGCGGAGTCCGTGCAATATCTCGACAGTTTTCTCTACTGAAGGCTCTTCCACCATAATGGGTTGAAAACGCCTCTCCAACGCAGCATCCTTTTCAATGTGCTTGCGATATTCGTCCAGGGTAGTTGCGCCCACGCATTGAATTTCACCTCTGGCCAATGAAGGCTTCAGTATGTTGGCGGCATCCATTGCCCCCTCAGCGGCTCCAGCTCCCACCATAGTATGCAGTTCATCGATAAAGACGATAACGTCTCCAGCAGTACGGATCTCATTTACAGCTTTGGTCAGACGGTCCTCAAACTCTCCCCGGTACTTGGTCCCAGCCACCATTGAGGCCAGATCCAGAGCCAGAACTTTCTTGCCCGCCAGAACCTCAGGAACCTTATTCTCGATAACCCGCTGAGCCAAGCCCTCGACCACTGCGGTCTTACCTACCCCCGGGTCCCCAATCAGTACCGGATTATTCTTGGTGCGCCTGGACAAAACCTGAATTACTCTTTCGATCTCTTTTTCCCGCCCTATGACCGGATCAAGTTTCTGTTCCCGGGCCAGTTGGGTCAAATCTCGGCTGAAATTGTCCAGCACCGGAGTATTGCTCTTGGTTCGGCTCCTCTTGGCATTACCCTGGGGCGCAGCCGGAGTAGATTTATCCTCGGCGGTACTTGTTTCTCCCACCATTTCACCACCCAAGAGCTGGGCCAGCTGCTCCCTGATAGAATCCAGCTGGACACCCATAGAATTGAGTACCTGGGCGGCAATTCCCTCTTCTTCCCTCAACAGTGCCAATAGAATGTGCTCAGTCCCAACATAGTTGACCCCCTGAATTTGCGCCTCCTCAAAAGCCAAATTCATTACTCTCTTTGCCCTTGGCGTGACCGGTATTTCTGGCGAGGATGACTGCTGACGACCCTCGGCCTGTCCGATGACATTGATTATCTCTTCCCGGGTTTTTTCCAACTCGACTCCCAAATTGGCCAAGGCGCGTCCTCCAATGCCCTCACCCTCTCGGATTAGCCCCAGCACCAGATGTTCAGTACCCACCGCGGGATGATTCATCTCCCGCGCTTCCTCCTGTGCATATAAGATGGCTCTTTGAGCTCTCTGTGTAAATCTTCTTAGCATTCCATCATCCCTCCTGTTCATTCTGGGTCAGTCTTTTTTTAATTGCCTGAGCTCTGAAGAAATCTCTTTCTTCAGTATCCATATCCCTTCCGGCCATCAATTGCAGGTGAGCCGGACGAATAGCTACAATCAGTTCGTTGAGGACCCGGCGCGGCACCGCAGGTAAAATGCCCATGTCCATCCCCATCCGCACATCGGATAATAGGGCCAACGCCTCATTGGATGTCATTATACGAGCATGGGTTACTAATCCATAGGAGCGCCAAACACGGTCTTCCACTACATTCTTCATTTCTCTCATCAAATATGCCCGGGTAGCTCTTTCCTGTTCCAGAACATGCAGGGTAACCGTCCATAAGTTGTTCAGGATATCCTCCTCATTCTGCCCCAAGGTGATTTGATTGGATATCTGATAAAAGTTTCCCAGCGCCTGGGTACCTTCGCCATATAGTCCCCGCACGGTCAGCCCTAATTGGGCAATGCTATGAAAAACCTGGCCCTGGCGTTTGGTCATAGCCAACGCCGGCAGGTGCAGCATGACCGAAGCCCTCATGCCAGTGCCCACATTGGTAGGGCAGGCGGTCAGATAGCCGCGCTGGTCATCAAAAGCAAATTCAAGCTCCTGCTCAAGCATATCGTCGAAGTCATCAGCATAACGATAAGCCTGATTAAGCTGCAGTCCCGGCAGTATGGTCTGAATCCGCAAGTGGTCTTCCTCATTGATCATGGTCACCGTTGATCCCGCTTCGTTGGTGATTATTCCCCGTTCAGGCAAAACATCATTGGCGTGTTCCGGGCTGATCAGGTGTTTTTCCAGCAGAATATTGCGATCCAAGGCGGTCAGTTCCTTATAAGGGGCCACCCCAAATTCCGTAAACTTGCCCACTACCTCGACAATCTGGCTGAAGATATTGTGAGCCGATTCTTCCGTATTCAAAAGATGGGGAAAAGGGATATCAGCCAGATTGCGGGCCAGCCTGATCCGACTGGTGATCACAATATCCGATTCCGGCCCGTCCGCCGACATCCAACTGGCTATTGATCCTTTCCATAATTTGTCCACTACCATGCTAGCACCTCAGTTCTTTTCCAAACTCTTAATTTCGTCTCTGAGCTCAGCGGCCAACTCATATTCCTCAGCTGCCACCGCTGCCTGCAGCTTTGCTTTCAACTCCTCGGTCTTCCTCTTCGCCATCACCCGGGTTGCCCCCCTCCGGGGAATCTTGCCGGTATGGACCGTATTACTATGAATTCTTCGCAAAGTAGGTTCCATCTGTTCTCGAAAAACCTCATAGCACTGGCTGCAACCCAGCTTGCCCTGCTGAACGATTTTTTGCAGACTGATGCCACAGTTGGGACAGGTTATACTGGGCATGGTGCCCACTTGCCCCATCTGCAGAGGAGCCATCCCAAAAAAGCTTCCCAGCAGCATGGGCAGCGACACCCCGTTCATCAGGTTGAAATAACCCCTCTTCGCCGCGCACTCGGCACACAGGTGCAGTTCACTGTGCTTGCCCTCGTAAGCCTCGGCAATAGTGATTACCACCGGATTCTGCTGACAATCATCACATTTCATGGCTCATTTCCTCCATCTTCTCCAATATAGCATCCACGACTTGCAGTAAAAGATGCTCTTTATCATGAACATCGGGATCGTTGTATATCCTTTCCAAAATGGCACCAACAATCAATGCGGTTTCAGATGACATGATCCTTCTGGCCACCAGGTCTGCAATCACGCTGAGGGCTTGGTCACGACTAATTTCAGGGTATTTGTCATCGCCTTTCAACGGGATCTTCCGAATTCTTATAAATCCTCTGCCACCCCGTTTGCTCTCGGTGACAAATCCATCTTCGACCGTAAATCGAGTTCCCAGCACATAAGTGATCTGTGAAGGGGCGCACCGAAATGTTTCCGCCAACTCGGCCCTTTGAATTTCTACCACCAATCCCTCGCTGCGCTCGATCAACACTCTAAGATATCTTTCAATCCTGTCAGTCAGGCTGCGCACAGGCAATTCTCCTTTGACCTTTATTGACCTTTACATTTCTATTCTAACCCGTAGCAGAAATTTTGCAAGCGCAATTTCTGAGATTTTGATCTCTGGAACTCAAATTTTGACTATATTGAACCATTTTGTCTAATTGGGATTTGTAAAGGAAATGGAGCTGGATCCGGAGATAATTTTGAGGGGATCTTACTGGATGCGATCGGTGCTGCATGAGTTGATGCGACGCTAAATGGGAGTCGAGGATGGATCGGGGAAAAGAGAGGGGACCGGGGCGCGATGATTTGATAGGTTTAGGAGATCGGGCCTTTGAGGGTCGCCGGTACTATTCATTGGCCTACAGCCTCTGGGCGGCTCTCATTCTCGGACTAGGTCCGCCTCAAAGCGCCACTGACCAGGCGCGCGTTGTGGTCTGCTTTTTCTTTAAGCTCTCCTGCCAGGGCCACTATGGCGGGTACCCGATCCAATCTGTCTCCCTCAGCCTGATCTATCCGGGCTGCGATGGCTCTCGAATCGAAAGAGTTGCTATCAAACAGAGGTTTTTGTCCGAAAAGTTCCAAAAAAGTATTTATCTTAGGGTCATATGAGATACCCTCGAAAGGAATTCCTGCACACGCCGCAAATATCAGTGAGTGAAGACGCATCCCCACCATCAGACTCAGGTGGGTTATCACCCCCATCAATTCGTTGGAGTTCATGGGTTTTTCGGCAATAAGTACCGGTTTATCCATCAGGCTTCTGATCCGATGAGCATAGATCAGGTCAGCCGGATGCTGCAAGGGAAGCAGCAGCAGGCAACGCTCTGGTTGGACCAAGGCATCCAGCATGGCTGCTATCCGTTTATCATCAAATTCTGGCCATTCCCGAATCGAAACCCCCACTACGGATTGTTCCCGGGTAACCCCCAGGGAATCAAGATAGGATCGTCCGGCTTCGATATCATCGCCGGTTGGACGCAGAGAGAATACCGGGTCCGCAGTAACCGTTATTGTGGGGGTGTTTACCTGGAGGCTGCGCAGAAAATCGGCCGACTCCTGGTCCCGCAGGGTTATGAGATCTACCCGATTGGCTATGATCCTGATCATCAACCTGCCCATTTTCCCGCGGACAGGTCCTATGCCCTGGGCATAGAACACCACCGGAGTGCCTAATAATTTAGCCAGCGCCGCAATGCCCAGATAATAAGGGATGGACAGAGGACCAGTTACATCCTGGAGCAAACTCCCTCCGCCACTAATCAGCATGTCAGCTTGAAACAACTCTCTGATCAGAACCCTGGGAGATATCCGACTGACCGCTCTCACCCCATGGATCAGAGCGGTCTTCTGGGGATTGCCCGATAGCACAGTAACTTCAACGTCTTCATTCGCTGCCCGCAGCGAACTGTTGATCGCCGTTAAAAGAGCCTCGTCGCCGGCATTGTCAAAACCATAGTAACCTGATAACACTACACGCATGGGCGCTCCTTGCTTTCTAGGCAAATTTTTTAACCTGAAGGTTATTATCGCGACCGTCCATACGGATGCGTTAAAACCAACCATACAAATTTTGGCAAAGCCATTTGACGCTTGATCCTGGAGGGTTCGCGGATCAGACGGTAGCACCACTCCAGCCCCATTCGCCGCCAAATCAGTGGAGCTCTTTGCACCTTTCCGGCTAAAACGTCAAAAGTGCCTCCTATCCCAATACATAACGGGACCTGTAATTCTTCCAAATGCCGGAAAATCCACTGGTCCTGCCGGGGAGCTCCCATGGCCACCAGCAGGATGTCAGGAGCAGCTGACTGAATATCGGCAATGACTTGGCCCTCGTCTATATGGGAAAAATAACCATGGTGGCTTCCAACTACCCGCACCGGGCGGGGACCCTGTTTCAGGGTTGCTTCCAACTCCGCGGCGATTCCGATCCCGGCTCCCAGCAGATAGACTCGAAGCCCCCTATCTCTTGCCATATCCAGTATTCTATAGGTCAATCCCACCCCGGTGACCCTGCTTGGCACATGATGTCCCTGGCGGCGCAGGGCCCACACGGTGCCGATGCCGTCGGGAGTGACCAGCCTCGCTGTGGAATATATCTCTTTCAGGTCTTCCATCTTTTGGGCGTGATATATCATCTCGGCGTTTAGGGTGACGATTTGTGAGGGGATTCTCTTCTCGACAATTTCCTCCACCACCCGCATTGCTTGATCCATATCCACTATATCCAGTCGACATCCCAGGACCAGGTCGGTTTTAATTTGCACAGCCTTTATCATCCTTCATCGCAATCACACCTCAAATCTTAATACTTATTGCCGAAGCTTGCAATTATGGGTCATGCCAAATAAAAGGACGCCCCTCTCATCTGAGGGTCGCCCCCGCGTTTTCACGATTGATACATTCAATATAGTGCCAGGCGACTCCAACCCGGCTGCTGGTTGCATACCTGCCATAGCCTTAAGGCTATGGCCAGACTCGGCTCTTTTATCATGTATGAGACTTAAAGAATTCTCTTCGCCATCCCGTTTTGATTGGTCAGGTAGCCGATGCTGTTCAGGGCCTTTCCGGTACCCAAAGCTACACAAGATATGGGATCATCTGCTATATGAACCGGCAGATTGGTTTCCTTGGAGATGAGCAGGTCCAACCCATGAAGAAGAGCTCCTCCTCCTGTCATTACTATCCCATTATTAAGAATATCAGAGGCCAGTTCCGGGGGAGTCTTTTCAAGTACTTCTCTAACGGCATTAACCACCGACTCCAGCGCTTCCTGGAGAGCCAGCCAGGTTTCCCGGGAAGACATCACGATTGTGCGAGGCAGACCGGTCAACAAATCCCGTCCCCTGACCTCCACTGTATCCTCTTTTCTTTGCTGCGGCGGAAAAGCATTCCCGATTTTGATCTTCACTTCCTCGGCTGTGCGCTCCCCGATCAGGAGATTATATTCACGCCTTACGTAGCGAATGATGGCCTCATCGAACTTGTCTCCGCCCAACCGGAGCGAACTCCTGCAGACTATCCCCCCCAAGGATAATACTGCGATATCTGTGGTTCCCCCTCCGATGTCGACGATCATGTTGCCGGTAGGATCTGCGATATTGATTCCGGCTCCCATGGCTGCCGCCAAAGGTTCCTCAATCAAAAACGCCTGCCGGGCGCCCGCTTGAATGGTTGCCTGCCTTACCGCCCGT
>CAZDND010000022.1:4803-6081 GCA_964506825.1 uncultured Syntrophothermus sp. | reverse complement strand
ATAATCCGCGGTTTAAAAAACAACCTCTTACCCACAACTTTGCGGATAAAGTAGTTGAGCATCTTTTCTGTTATCTCGTAATCGGCAATAACTCCGTCCTTCAAAGGACGAACTGCCACAATGTAACCCGGTGTCCTACCCAGCATTTGCCGGGCTTCTTCCCCCACCGCGATAACTTTGTCACTGTCCTTGTCGATAGCTACCACCGAAGGTTCTCTTAATACAATTCCCTTCCCCTTCAGAAATACCAATATACTGGCTGTACCCAAATCAATTCCAACATCTTCTGAAAATAACACTATCTCCATCCTTTCAGGAAATGCAATCTTTCCTAATCACCTAATGCGATATAGTTCTATGGGACTCGCAGCAAACCCTTCACCATTGTACAACATATTTTGTTGATTTGGTCCATGCAGAAATTTTTGCAGGATAAGCCTCGTTCGGTTATTGATAATCGCAAGTCGCTGCAATGCAAAAACCCCACATAATGTGGGGTGTGAAGATCATGGGATCGGGGCCTTATCTCTCAGGACACAGCAAAGCGAAATCAGATATGATGTCTTCACGTCTGGTTTCGCCCTGCTAAACAGCCGTTAGATCTTTACTTCGTTCCTCGCATTGCTGGTATTGCCTGCGATACAACTCCAGATTCTTCATTCTTCTGGTTTTGAGCAGTTCCTCGCGTCTCTTCTTGTGCTCAATGCCTTTGGCTTCTATTCTCTTAATAACTATTCCCATGATAACGCCTAATACCAATTTAAATGTCAGGTACATTACTGCTATAAGCAGAAATACTTTTTGAGCTTGCGTCAACTGGACTCACCTCCCGACGGACTTAACCAACCATTTCCTGGCTGCATAACTTCCTGTAGGTTGATTATAACTCATAGAGGGGCCCATTGTACACTATATTCTGTTAATTCAGATGTTATTGTAATTTTCGACTATTGATGAGCAGGCTCGATCTTAGGAGCAATCGAAATCAGATACCCTCTCGTCTATAGAGCTGGGCGAAGAGTATATGTTACTGTAAGCAAATACCTTAGGGCGACAAGGGAATCGCAGGTACCATGAATCGATTAGCAGCAGGCACACTCGGCCTGATGTTCAGGAGAGTCGTCGATGGGCATTCCAGCATAGAGTCTACTTCTATTTTCTCCCATGATACTGCAAAAGATCCGGTCCCCTCATGGGGGTGGATTACCAAAACCCCCAAGAATCATGTCCCATTAACTTCCTTCCTGACGCCCGTATATCGGCCGCCCCAGGCAGCTG
>CAZDND010000022.1:0-4792 GCA_964506825.1 uncultured Syntrophothermus sp. | reverse complement strand
AAGGCCTTCCATCGGTGCGGATCGGGACTTCCTATAAAGTTTTATCCCCGGAGGTTTTCTTGTTCCGCTGAACTTCCAGGCCTTTGCTCTGAAGCCGTTTGCTCACCGCCCACATCAGCACACCCAGAGACATTTTCGTCAGGAAATAACCTGTAACCAGCATGAGGAATAGCTTTTGCCCACTACTCATCCCCAACCCTCCCGACGATCTGCCTCTGGGTAAATCATACCTTAAATTGTCTTCCTTATCCCAGAAAAAAAATAAGCCGGGTAAACCCGGCTTATTTTCCAGCTTCTACTGTTCCAGTTCTGCTGCCCGTATTCTGGCGATAGATCTAAGCAACGCCATTTGAGCCCGGACATAACTTATCTGGTCCTGCCTTTCGGCCAATCTTCTCTCAGCACGGTCCTTGGCCGCCTTGGCGCGCAGCAAATCAATCTCTTTCCCATGCTCTGCAGTTTCTGCCAATACCTTGGCTTCATTGTCGATGCACTCCATCAAGCCGCCGCCAACTGCCATATAATGTATCTGTCCGTCCGGCTTGGTATACCGCAGTACGCCAATCTTCAAAGACGTAACTATAGGAGCATGATTGTACAACAATCCAATTTCCCCTTCAACTGCGGGAACCACAACAAATTGCACCTCTTCGCTGAGGGCAATGCGTTCCGGAGTAACCACTTCGAGTAAGAAGGTGTTCGCCATAGCCTACGCCTCCATTCGCTGTGCTCTCTCTATCACGGATGCTATATTGCCAACCATGTAGAAGGCACCTTCTGGAAGATCGTCGTACTTACCTTCCAGAACTTCGCTAAACCCTTTTATGGTCTCCGCAATCGGTACATAAATCCCCGGCTGATTAGTAAACTGCTCAGCAACGTGGAACGGCTGCGACAAGTATCTCTGGATTTTGCGAGCCCGGGCTACTATGAGTTTGTCCTCATCCTGCAGCTCGTCCATTCCCAGGATGGCTATGATGTCTTGCAGTTCCTTGTACCTCTGCAGCACCTTCTGAACCCCGCGGGCCGTATTATAATGCTCCATCCCAACTATGTTGGGGTCGAGAATCCTGGAGGTGGAGTCCAGCGGATCAACCGCGGGATAGATCCCCAACTCAGAAATCTGACGGGACAGCACGGTGGTGGCGTCCAGATGGGCGAATGTCGTTGCAGGTGCAGGGTCAGTCAAGTCATCCGCAGGCACATAAACTGCCTGGGCTGAGGTGATGGATCCCTTGGTAGTAGAGGTGATCCGCTCCTGCAGCAGACCCATGTCTGTTGCCAGGGTGGGCTGATAACCAACCGCCGAAGGCATGCGACCCAACAATGCCGACACTTCGTTGCCAGCTTGCGCAAACCTGAATATATTGTCAACAAATATCAGCACGTCCTGGCCTTGAACGTCACGGAAATATTCTGCGACGGTCAGTCCAGTCAGGCCAACCCGCAAGCGGGCTCCTGGAGGCTCATTCATCTGTCCGTATATCAGAGCGCATTTGGCCAAAACTCCGGATTCCTTCATTTCGTTCCAGAGGTCGTTGCCCTCACGGGTCCTCTCCCCAACACCGGTGAACACTGAATATCCTCCATGCTCATAGGCGATGTTGCGAATCAATTCCATGATAACAACTGTCTTGCCAACGCCAGCGCCGCCGAACAATCCAATTTTTCCACCTTTGGCGTAGGGACAAATCAAATCCAGAACCTTGATCCCTGTTTCCAGCATAGTGGTAGCCGGTGTCTGCTCAGTCAACAGCGGTGGCTTACGGTGGATCTCCCACATTTCATTGCCCACAATCGGACCCATTTCATCCACGGGAAGACCCAGTACATTCATGATCCTGCCCAGAGTATTTTCACCCACGGGAACTCTGATAGCTGTTCCCAGACTCCTGGCGGTCATACCTCTTTGGATACCGTCAGTAGGCTGCAGGGCTACGCAGCGAACAACGTCATTTCCAAGCAGCTGCATAGCTTCCAGGGTGATATCGATTTCAATCGATGATACCAGGCCTGCCGCCTGATCGGATCTACTTATCATAACCGCGTGCAACAAATCGGGCAGTTCACCAGGCTTGAAGCGAATGTCCACTACGGGACCGATAACCTGGACGACCTGGCCGTAAGTTTCTTTTGCCATCCTCTACTTGCCTCCTTTATTCAGAGCCTCTGCTCCGCTGGAGATCTCCAGTATCTCGTTGGTAATTGAGGCCTGCCGGGCCTTGTTCATCTCCAGCGAAAGAATATCTATCAACTCTGACGCATTTTCCGTCGCACTTCCCATCGCTGTCATACGTGCCCCCTGCTCGCTGGCTTTTGATTCCTGCATTGCGTGGTACAACTGACTCATCAGGTAGCGCGGCAGCAGACTGATCAGAATTTCTTCAGCATTGGGCTCATAGATATAATCCGGGGAAAAGCGAGCAAACTCTTCGGCCTCAGTCTTGATTTCTTCCGGCGTCTCCACCGGCAGAATCTGTTGTACCGTCGGAACCTGCCGCATGGCGTTCACAAAATGTGCAAATACCAGATAAACCTCATCGGCGGCGCCTTCCTCATACAACTGTGCAATAAACTGTCCGATTTCCTGGGCCTGGGTGTAGTCGAGATTGTCACCCAAATTTATAAAATCGCCCTGAACGTTATACCCTCTTTTTCGATAGAAGTCGCGGCCTTTTCTCCCCACCGCCACAATACCTGACTCAACCGGCCTCTCATCTTCGCTGATAGCCTGATTGCATTTGCGTATGATGTTGGTGTTGAACCCTCCGCACAATCCCCGATCGCCCGTGATTACAACGTAGGTGACCTTTCTTATGGGATCATGAGTCTCCAGCAGCGGATGCTTGGTTCCGGAGGACATCGCCACCAGCCGGGCCAGGATTTCCTGAAGTTTCCCGGTGTAGGGACGAGATGACTCCGCCTTTTCCTGAGCCCTGCGCAGCTTGGATGCAGAAACCATCTTCATAGCTTTGGTTATCTGCTTGGTATTATTGACACTCTTGATGCGTCTTTTATAGTCTCTAACTCCCTTACCCATTATGCAATCACCGCCTAAGTTCCGAAGATGGCTTTGAATTCTTCAATGGCCGTCTTCAGCCCTTCTGGGTCCGATAAGACCTTTTTCTCTTTGATATCAGACAGTATGCCGGGGTGACTGCTGCGCATGTATTTCAGGAAATCGGTTTCAAAGGCATGGATTCTTTCTGTGGGAATGTCATCCAGCCAGCCATTAACCGCACAATAAATAGACACTACCTGATCCTCGACCGGGAATGGTTCAAATTGCCCTTGCTTCAGCACTTCCTGGGTTTTTTCGCCCCGGGTAAGACTGGCCAGGGTTGATTTATCAAGGTCAGATCCGAATTGAGCAAAGGCCGCCAATTCACGGAATTGGGCCAAGTCCATCCTCAACTGTCCGGCAACGGATTTCATTGCCTTGATCTGCGCCGACCCACCCACGCGGGATACCGACAGACCAACGTTAATGGCCGGCCTCTGTCCAGCATAGAACAAGTCTGCCTCAAGGTATATCTGACCGTCGGTAATCGAAATCACGTTGGTGGGGATATAGGCTGATACGTCACCCGCCTGGGTCTCAATGATCGGCAGCGCGGTAATCGAACCTCCGCCCATTTCACTATTCAGTTTGCAGGCTCTTTCCAGCAAACGCGAGTGCAGATAGAATACGTCACCGGGGTAGGCCTCACGTCCTGGAGGTCTCCTCAGCAGCAGGGACATTTCGCGATAGGCTACGGCATGCTTGGATAGATCATCGTAAACGATCAGCACATCCTTGCCTTGAGCCTCCATAAACTCTTCAGCAATGGCGACTCCCGAATATGGCGCCAGGTAAACCAACGGTGCCGGTTCCGACGCGGTTGCTGCCACGATTATCGTATAGTCCATGGCCCCGGTTTCCTGGAGCTTGCTGACCACAGACGCCACGGTGGACTGCTTCTGGCCGATAGCCACATAGATGCAGATCATATCGCGTTTTTCTCTCTGGTTGATAATAGCGTCAACACAGATAGCAGATTTACCTGTTTGGCGGTCGCCAATGATCAGTTCGCGCTGCCCTCTTCCGATGGGAACCATTGCATCGATGGCCTTGAGGCCGGTCTGCATTGGGGTATTAACCGGTGCCCGGTAAACCACCCCGGGAGCGACCCTCTCAGTCGGCCTGAATTTGTCGGTATTTATGGGGCCTTTGCCGTCGATTGGCTGCCCCAGAGCATTGACTACCCGTCCGAGCATGGCGTCCCCTACGGGTACGGACATGATCGTGCCGGTTCCTTTAACCATACTGCCTTCCTTGATATGAGAATACTCTCCAAGCAGCACAGCCCCGACATTGTCTTCCTCGAGATTCAGCACCATTCCGTAAGTACCGCCCATAAATTCCAACAGCTCGCCGGCCATAGCGTTCTGCAAGCCATAAATCCTGGCAATACCGTCGCCGACGAAAATAACGGTACCAACGTTGCTGACTTCGACCTCAGATTGGTAGCGCTCGATCTGTGTCTTGAGAATAGCGCTAATCTCTTCCGGTCTAATACTCATTAATTACCTCACCCCTATCTAGCTGATCTTACTTCTCTTGAGGCTTGATTTTAGCATGTCCAGTTTTTTTACAACGCTGGCATCAATAACCCTGTCCCCAACACGGACTTTGATCCCGCCAATCAATGACGGATCCACAGCCAGTTCTATCCTGACCTTCTTACCGGTCGATTGCGAAAGGGCATTCTCCAGGTCCAAAAGATCCTTGTCCTCAACATGCCTGGCTGAT
>CAZDND010000021.1:13133-17099 GCA_964506825.1 uncultured Syntrophothermus sp. | reverse complement strand
AAAAAACCACCCACCGATAAAATTCTTTTTATCAATAGATGGTATTTGATTTGGTGGAGGCGAAGGGATTCGAACCCTCGACCCCTGCGTTGCGAACGCAGTGCTCTCCCACTGAGCCACGCCCCCATCAGATCAATTCATTGCGAGCCAAACCCCGAAGGATTATCGGGACTATCTGTTTCTTGCGGGACAACACACCCTTAAGAAACAACTCATTGCGTTGGGCATCTCCGAATATTTGATATCCCAGATCGCTTCTCTCTCCCGCTATAAGGAGTTGAGTTCCCGCTACAAATATATCAGTTACCATTAAAAACATCAAATCGTATCCCCGGGCTTTGCTGATTGCGTTCATAGTGTCTTTTATGCCGGGAAGATGCTCCTGGAGTAACGAAATATCTGCAGTTTCAATCTGGGCGACAGCAAAAACCAAATTCCCATATTTGTATTCCTTTAAATCTTCGTTGATTACAGTTTCAGCATCCTCTAAGCCCAGCGGAGAAGCTACGTTGAAGATTTCACGTCCCCAGACATCCATCTCCAGATTACTAATTCCCGCCAACCATTCTGCTATTTCCCGATCCTTATCTGTGGTTGTTGGAGAACGAAAAATCATAGTATCTGACAGTATGCCAGCCAAAAGAAGTCCCGCTATGTCCGATGATGGAATAATCGAATTTTCACGGTAGATACTGGCAATTAATGTGGATGTGGCACCCACAGGTTCATTGCGAAAATAGATCGGCGAAATGCTTTCCAGGTCTCCAACCCGATGGTGATCGATAACCTCCAGTATTTCGGCTTCCTGGATTCCTTCCACGGCCTGATTGGTCTCATTATGGTCCACCAGGATGACTTGTTTTCTATTCATGCCCAATAAATGATACCTGGAAATCATGCCCATAAACCGGTTTTCTTCATCAACAACCGGATAATTCCGGAAGCGGGTCTTAAGCATCAAATCCCTGGCTTCTGATACCGGGTCCATATGGTCAAAGACAACCAGATTCTGCGGACGCATAATCACTTCAATGGTGGTACCCATAGTTCTTTGCACCCCTCTCCCCGCTTCTTCCGAGGAATGCATATTACCCACGCCATCCAGCAAAATCATGGCCAAGTCCCCAACCGTGAGCACACCCAGCAGACGTTGATCATCATCAACTACAGCCAAGGTTTTGGATTGGCGATTTCTAAGTAAATCAGCTGCTTCATGCAATACCATCTTCGGACGCAGGACTACCAAAGGCTCATCGTCCAGCAGATCTTCGACTCGGGCCCGCACATCGACTACTAATGGTGGGGCCTCAATGCCCAACTTATCAAGCACATAGCGGGTTTCACGATTTATTTCGCCAGCAACACCAGCGAATACCTGGTCCTTCCCAAGGAGAGTCTTAAGCTTTGCGTAGGACAAGGCGGAAGCAACCGAGTCAATATCTGGGTTTCTGTGACCGATAACTAAAACGGGCTGAGACTTCATAAATCCTCCTTATAGATCAATATTTACAGGCAGGCAATCTTCAGATCCATAAATAAACATTACCGGGTAAACAGTCTTGGATCCGCTTTTTCCGCAAATCTCGGCATAGAACAAAACGTCTATGGCAAACACTTCGATTCTAGGTCGATTTACATGGCCGGTATCAGGTAATGAATCTTTGTTATCCCTGAGGTAGGCTTTTGTCAACTTACCCTGTTCCTGAATCTGCAATGGCGCCAGTTCTATAGGAATATTTAAATTTCGATTGTTGATAACGAAATCAAGAATTATAAGCTGGTTGGTAGTAACACCATTATTGGTCCGACTGCGAAGAAATTGGTCCAATATCACATATAACCTTTCACGCTTGACCGGAACACCCGTCAGCCCCTGCCCGGACCAAAACTGAGCGACTTCCCAAAAGAACCTGAAAGCATCCCCTTTATATAGATGAGACACAACATACTTCAGCGTCTGAGTGAAGACTCCCGAATTTCGATATTTCTGAACCAGATCTTCAACCACCTTCAGCATAAGGATATCTTGATAGCTAAGCCACCGATTGGATAATACTTCATAGGGAGGATATGATTTATAAACAAAATCGAAATCATCCCTCTTAAGCCGAATCGAAGTTCCTTTGAGCAATTTAAGAAATCCCAACTGCAGATAATCAGGATTTAATCCATAGGTCCAATTGAAGGATACTTGAAAAGAGCCGATATCCTCAAAGGGGAGACCAGCTATTAGGTCGATATGGATTCTGATCCGATGGTCGCTTTGAAGCTTTAAGATATTCTCTTTGATGCGCATAAGATTTTGTCGGCGATTGATTGAAGCCAGCGTACAAGGATTGATGGATTGTACTCCAATTTCAAATTGAAAAAGGCCCTGGCGGACATTAGCAAGCCAGTCCAGAGTCGCCTCATCCAAAAGATCGGCAACGATTTCGAAATGGTAAGTAGTAGTTCCCGGAATTTCTGCCAGAAACCGCATTATTTCCAATGCACGGACTCTGTCTGAATTGAAAGTACGGTCCACGAACTTGATCTGTTTGACACCAGACGCAACCAATGACTTTATTTCCGCACGGATGCGCTCCATTGGAAAATATCTGACACCCTTAGATGCTGATGAAAGGCAGTATGAACAACTAAAGGGACATCCCCGTGAGGTTTCGTAATATACAATCCTGCCGTCCGGAACAAAATCAATATCGTAAGGACGTGGAATACTGTCGAAATTCGTTATGAGAGGCCGGGATGAATTCATTGTCACCTGAGTGCCGTTTCGCCAGGTAAGTCCAGCAGTTTCCCCCCATACATCGGGATCAAATCCGCTGGCCATTAATTCCGCAAAAGTCTCCTCACCCTCGCCCGAAATCACCAGGTCCAGAAAATGGTTATCCTTAAGTAACCTTATGGGATCATAGCTGACCTCTGGGCCACCGGCTATGATTAGAACTGATGGCAAGACCTTCTTCAGGTTATCCATCAGCCTCAGCGAATCCTCAATGTTCCAAATATAGCAGGAGAAAGCCGCCACCTGAGGTCTAAGTTTGTAAAGGGTGCTGAGGACATGGTCAGCAGAGTCATTGATGGTGAACTCTATCAGTTGGTGAGGATGATCGAATCGTTTTGCAATTCCGGCCAGATAACGGATCGCCAGATTCGAATGGACATATTGTGAATTAAGAGAGGTTAATACCAGCATCTATTCACCTCTGCGTGCTTCATTCCATCGACTGACCAGCCAGAATACAAATACTCCCACGACGCCTGCAATAATGAATACATCAAATTTCTCGAAGATAGACCTCACATGAGCCCAATTATCACCCATAATGACGCCTATATATACAAATAGTATCGTCCAGGGAATTGCCCCTAAAATGGTATAAACCAAAAATTTATCAAAACGCATGCGTGTGATTCCGGCGGGAAGAGAAATAAAGGTCCTGATAACTGGCATAAATCTAGCCCAAAATACTATTTGGGTCCCATATTTGTTAAAAAGGTTATCGGCCCGCTGGACATCTGAAGACCGGATGAAGAAGTACTTTCCATACCTGAGGATAAAAGGACGACCGCCATAATAACCAACCCCATAAGCAAATACCGATCCAAAGGTTCCTCCCAGCAGACCAGCTAAAACAGCATTCCAGAAATTGAGGATTCCTTGAGATACCATATATCCACCAAATGGGAGGACAATTTCTGAAGGCAACGGGAAACAGGCACTTTCCAAAGCCATCCCCAGGGCTATCCCCCAGTACCCCCATATAGCCATATATTCAGTAGCAATTGTATACAGAGATTCTAATATCTCCAATGGTATCTCCTCCTCAAACCAGCTCGCAACCTGGAGATTCGTTTACCTGTTGTCACGTGGCCGGCGAATCGTGGACTACCAGGCTATAATCCCAACAGAAAAGCGAATGTAATCTGTATTAATTACATCCTTGGTTTCTCTGTGCAATCAGT
>CAZDND010000021.1:8287-13123 GCA_964506825.1 uncultured Syntrophothermus sp. | reverse complement strand
CAACTTCCAAAGTGATGCCATATGCATCAGCGACCGCCTGGCTTACATAATCAATCAGTGACAGTACGTCAGATGCAGAAGCCTGTCCTAGATTGACAATAAATCCAGCATGCTTGGTTGAAATCTCGGCTTCCCCTATGCGGTGTCCTTTCAAACCCAGATTTGCTATCATCGGTCCTACAAAATGTCCCTGGGGGCGCTTAAAAATACTCCCTGCTGAAGGCAAACCCGTCGGTTGTTTTTCCTGGCGAAGACGAGCAAATTCCAAAATTCTATTTTGGATATTAAGTACTGCATCGGGTTGTAATGTCAGCGCAGCACTGATCACAATCTGGTTTTCTTGTTGAAGGCTGGTCATGCGGTACCCAAAAACCATATCTTTGCTGTCGATGACAGAAATTATGCCGGAATCATCCATAACCTGTACGCTTTGGAGCACCTGGCTGATTTCTCCTCCATAAGCGCCGGCATTCATATATACCGCCCCACCAAGGTTCCCAGGGATACCTTCGGCGAATTCCAGACCAGACAGCCCATTTTCGGCCAGCATCCTTACTAATGTTGGCATGGACACACCCGATTGGGCATTTACCAGCGTACCTGTTATTGTTACCGACGAAAAGCATTCCCCCAGCTTGATGACTATCCCCCGAATGCCCCCGTCCCTGACCAGAAGATTGCTCCCACCACCGATTACCATATAGGGTATAGAATTATTCTTAATCAACTCCAGTAAACGGACTAATTCTTCCCTGGATTCAGGGGTTACGAGAATATCTGCTGGGCCTCCAATATGAAAGGTGGTGTGATTCTTCATCGACTCGTTGATATAAATGTTCTTCAAATCAACGATACTTTTCAAACTATCAACCATTTTAAGGTGATCAAACATCATTATTCACCCAACTCCACCGCCATAGCAGACGCTTCAGGAATCAAAACTATGGTTGGAATGCCTTGGGTCAGTTCGAGAGCATATTCCAGAGCCGATTGGACATCGGGTTGGTAGATCATGAAATTCTTCTCTACCAATGGTTTTTCCATATGGCTGACCAGGATTATACGACACTTGTCAAGGGTACGGCAAATAGCATAAGCTTTATGTCCCCCCAACTCGAAATGTTGACGAAACCTGTCTTTAATAGCCTGAGGACTACTGGCCTCTTCTATCCAGCGGGAAAAGGTGTTTTCTCCCATACCTTCATCACAAGCAGCGACCAGAATAATTGTACCTCCCTCCTTGACAGCCTGAGCCGAAGATTCCAGAGCCTTCTGGGCTTGGTACAAATTGATGTCCTTGGGGAAACCACCGCAGCCTGCAATCACAATATCTGCAGGATGAGGAAGTTTGCAGACACTGGTGCTTCGGTAACACTCCACACCCTTATTCCATGCGGTCTCCAGTCCACCGGCAACAACTCCAGCAATCTGATGGTTATCATCAGTGATTACATTCAAAATGAAGTCTACTCCGATAATGCGAGCCCCGTTTAACAAGAGATTGTTTACCGGATTGTCTGTTATATTTGCCAGACGGGCTCTTGCGTCAGCCATCATCGCATGGGTTGCTTCGATGGTTGGTCTACCGGCAATTCCGGGTACGATGGATTTTCTTCCCCCAGAAAAACCCGCTATATAATGGAGGTTTATTAATCCCGTGGCAATTAATATATCGGATTCCTTCACCAAACGGTTTACCAGGAGCGGAACTCCCCCTGGCATGATACCCAGGTCTATTAAATCGCTGTCCGCGAAATGATTTACCAAGCGAAAACGGTCACAAATATCATCACCGTACATAGCACGGGATTCCTGATCTGTTTGAGGGCGATGGATCCCATTGGCAATAAGTAAGGTTATGTGTTTATCCTGGATACCGGCGGCAGTAATTTCGTCAATGAGCGGCGGCAGGATCTCGTGATATGGAGTGGGCCGGGTGATGTCATTAAGAACGATTAAGGCCGACTCGGCATTTTTCTCCCCTATGATATCGCCCAACCTCTTGGTTCCTATTGGGCTGGCAAGGGCAGCTTGGACGGTTAAGGGCAACTCTGGAAACACCAGGGATTTTCGTTCAAGAATAGCTGTTAAGTATTCATCGGGCACAGAAAATTCTGTAGTATTTCTTCCGAACCGCCAATTGAAGTCCATAATTTACCTCCTTGCATGGAGATATTATATCAGAGGCAGGGTCTTTGGAAAAATGGATGCTGGTTTTTGAAATACGTAGTAATCATCCCACATCATATTCTTATACATCCGGGCTATGTTATAATATCCTGTGGACAATTATCAAAACTCATGTGATGGGGAGAGTGCCATGGAAAGAAACGCAATCAAACAAAACCTCAGCAATCTGCTTGGATCCGACAAGGTGCTTACTGAAGATCTTGATTTACTATACTATTCCTACGATAGCTCATTCTTAACCAAATTGCAGATGTCGTCTCCGGATACGGTGGTTTTGCCCCGAAGTACAGATGATGTCCAAAAGGTAATGCGTTTTGCATATGAGAACCGGATCCCGGTAACACCACGGGGGGCGGGAACCGGTGAGACCGGTGGCAGTGCACCGCTCAGCGGAGGCATAGTTCTGGATTTGTCTGCCTGGGATGAGATAATCGAAGTGGATGCAGCCAATATGCAGGTTGTTGTTCGCCCTGGGGTAATTCACAGTAATCTTAATGAGCATTTGGCTCAATTCAATGTGTTTTTCCCCCCGGATCCCGGAAGCAGCAAAATGTGTACCATTGGCGGAATGGTAGCTAATAATGCCAGCGGGCTGAGGGCTGTCAAATATGGATGTACAGAACAGTACATTCTTGGACTTGAAGTGGTGCTGCCGGATGGCAGGCTTATCACTACTGGCGGAATAAAATCAAAAGCAATTAAGAATGTCTCGGGATTAAACATCACCAAATTATTTGTAGGCTCTGAGGGAGTTTTAGGAGTGATTACCAAAATTCGCCTGCGCTGTTTTCCTAAACCCAAGGCGCGGGGAATCGTGATGGCGGTGTTCGATCACCTGGATGATGCTCCCAAAGCAGTTTTGGATGTTTACCGAGCCGGTATCCTGCCATCAGGGATAGAAATACTCGATTCGTCGGCAATAAAGGCGGTTAACGAATACAAGCCGCAAATCGATCTGCCGATTGCCGAGGCCATCTTATTATTTGAGGTCGATGGAAATCCCCCCAGTGTGGACTATGAAGGGACCACTATAGTCGAAATCACAGGAAAGCTGGCCCGTAACGTCGAATGGGCTACCGAACCGGATCGCATGGCATCTTTGTGGGAAGGCCGCAGCGTAACTGCTACCGCGGCTTCGCGGGTACGTCCAGATGGAACCCGGATCTTTGCCGGTGAGGACATCAGCGTTCCAATTTCGGCGGTGGCAGAGACCTTGCGGAGAATTCGAGCTCTTGGAGAGAAGCATGGGGTTCAAGTGGTAAATTACGGACACATAGGTGACGGCAATGTTCATACCGCTCCCATAATCAATCCTGACATTCCCGATGAAGTTGAAAGAGCTATGGCGTTGGTCAACGATATACACCTGCTCGCTATTGAACTACAGGGATCAACCACCGGCGAACACGGAGTAGGAGCCGTCCGACGTGAATATGCCAGGTTGGAGCATGGGGAAGCTGTGGATGTTATGGCTGCGATTAAGAATGCTATTGACCCCCACGGAATCATGAATCCAGGAAAGTTATTTTAGTAATCGGTTTTCTGCCAACCATACCCGGCTATTGACAGAAGATAGCCGGAATACTCAGTTGATATGACAAGCAACTGTCAATACCAAGCGGTTATTAATCGACAGATACGAATTTAACCCGGATACATGATTCTGACGTTGTCTGCTGGAGGAGGATTGGGCCTGTGAACCTAAGAGAAGTACCATTGTTGAACGAGCAATTGAAAAACTGTGTGCGCTGCGGAAGATGTCGCCCGGTATGCCCGGTGATGGATGAAATCAGGAATGAAACCGTGGCTCCACGGGGACATATTTTTATGGTCCAGGCCCTGCGGGATGGCAAGGTACAACCTGACCAACAAGTATTTGATCGACTGAGCAACTGTCTTTTGTGTGAAACCTGTTCCGGAGTATGCCCGTCGGGGATCGATATTCCGGGACTGAATGAAATTGCCCGATCATACATTTGTGAAATGAAACCCTCAGCGACGAGAAACATAATCTTCGACCAAATATGGACCCGGCCATCATTGATGAGGACTGGCGGGTTCTTTATGGGGCTTGCCAACAAGACTGGGGTTCAAAAGCTGGCTCGCACACTTGGCCTGACCAAGCTTCTTCCTGGAGATCTTTCCAAAGCCGAGCAGATAATCCACGATCCCGCGTTATTTTCTGCCCGCAGCCGGCTTCCGGTCGTCAGTCCAGCCAAGGGTTCCAAGAAATTCCGGGTAGGATATTTTTTGGGCTGCGGAACCGACATATTTTCACCGTCGATTGCCGAAGCAACCGTTGAGGTACTGACCTCATGGGGGTGCGAGGTTATAATTCCCAGTGAAATGAAATGCTGCGGGCTCCCCCATATAGCCAACGGCAAAATGGGAACCGCTCAAGAGCTGGCCCTCCACAACCTTAAGATTTTCAATGAACTGGATCTTGATTATATTGTGACCGATTGCGCTTCATGTTCATCGGCGATTTCCAGCAAGCGCCTGCACCATCTATTGGAGGGACAAGGATTTGACGAGGAGATAGACAAATTCTGTTCCAGGGTAAGTGATTTGAATTCCTTTCTGATCGAAATAGCAAAAATTGATGCACACGGACTAAAACCATTAAATATCACGGTAACCTATCAT
>CAZDND010000021.1:0-8277 GCA_964506825.1 uncultured Syntrophothermus sp. | reverse complement strand
CGCAATACACCGCGAGAATTGCTGAAACTGATACCTGGGGTCGAATTAATAGAAATGGCTGAATCCGATCGCTGCTGCGGAGGGTCAGGTACCTTTAGTCTTACCCATTATGATTTATCCATGAAAATCTTGGCTCGAAAGATGAAGACCATATCCGACACCGGTGCTGACGTAATTACCACCTGCTGCCCGAGCTGCACCATGCAACTCAAACACGGTTCGTATATGCACTATAATCGAGCTCCGGTCAAGCATCCGGTAGAACTGCTGGCAGAGTCCAGCCGATCATAACTGGTCAAATTATCCCCTCAAGCTAACATGGGGCTGCAGCACAAAAGTACTGCAGCTCCATGTTTTTGTATCATCAAAAAGACTTGCCCGAACACCATCCTAAATGTACCAGACAATTCTTCGCTCAATACAATGCCCTGATCATGGCTTCCTGGTCGGCGGCCCGATTTACAGCTTCCTCTCTGGATATCAACTTCCTTTGCACCAGGCTGATCAGGCTAATGTCCATGGTGATCATTCCGAATTTGGCTCCGGTCTGAATTTGGCTTATAAGCTGATAAGATTTGCCTTCCCGAATCAGATTGCGGATTGCGGGGGTAGCAACCATGACCTCAAATGCAGGAACTCGCCCCGGCTTGTCGCTGCGCGGTATGAGTTGCTGGGCCGCAATTCCCTGAAGGCAATTAGCCAGTTGGATCCTTATCTGCTGTTGCTGGTATGGTTGGAACACATCGATTATCCTATCGACCGTCTGTGCGGCGCTCGAGGTGTGCAAAGTGCCGAGCACCAGATGTCCGGTCTCGGCGGCAGTCAACGCCGTGCCGATAGTCTCAGGATCACGCATTTCTCCCACCAGAATGACATCGGGGTCCTCCCGAAGGGTTGCACGCAGGGCGGTTCCAAATGATTTTGAATCATGACCTATTTCTCTTTGATTGATCAGGCTTTTTTTGTGCTGGTGCACAAATTCGATGGGATCTTCCAAAGTCAGGATATGATAATTACTGACGGTGTTGATCAGGTCAATCATAGATGCCAGTGTAGTTGATTTACCACTGCCAGTGGGTCCGGTCACCAGAAGCAATCCATGGGAACTTCGGGCCAGGTGTGCCAAAACATCGGGCACCCCAAGATCATGAAAAGAAGGAATACTTGAATCGATAAGACGCAGAACCAAGGAGACACTTCCCTGCTGAATGAAAGCATTGACCCTGAATCTGCCAGATTCAGCATCGGTAAAGGCCAGGTCAATTTCGCCCAAGGACCTAAAAATATCATATCGATCCTTGGGTATTATTTGACGCGCCAGACTGTCAGTGTCTTCGGGAGACAATTGATCGAAATAGATAGGATCTAAATCTATTTTTCCTAGACACTCCCTGGCATTTATAGGGATTAAATCTCCATGGAGGCGTACAGCAGGTGGGCTGTCAACAGTAAGGTGGATATCCGAAGCTCCCAGTGCGCGAGCCGCCCCTAGAATGACCTTAGCATCAATCACAATCAACATCTCCCCTTGAGAGAATGGAACCACAGTCGGCACTTCAATGACATTATTAAAAATGGATATTACTTGTCTCTGCCAAGCAAACTTAAAGTAATGTGCTTTAGAAAATCTCCCTCAACGCCAAAAACATTAAGATTCTCAACGGCCATTGATACTCTGTCACTAGCCATTTGGCGAGACTTATCCAATCCAAACACAGATGCATAGGTTGCCTTTTGGCTGCGGGCATCACTTCCAGCCGGCTTACCGGCAGAGTGTGCGGTACCTTCAACATCCAGTATGTCATCAGTGATTTGAAAAGCGAGCCCAAAATTGTCAGCAAAATTACCAAGTGTATCCAGCTGAGATTTATTTGCGCCAGAAATAATGGCACCTATTCTTATTGAAGCCTTGAAAAGGGCCCCAGTCTTATGACTATGCATATAATGAAGAGTATCTCCGTCAACAAGCTTGCCTTCGGAATCAAGATCAACCACCTGGCCGGCAATCATTCCCTGGCTTCCGGCAGCAATTGCCAACTCGTTCCATGCCCGCAAAGTGAGTTCAGGACATGCGGATGGTGTGGTCCCCATAATTTCAAAAGCTCTCGTTAAAAGGGCGTCACCCGCCAAAATTGCCAGAGCCTCTCCAAACACTTT
Source organism: uncultured Syntrophothermus sp. (assembly GCA_964506825.1). Taxonomy (GTDB): domain Bacteria; phylum Bacillota; class Syntrophomonadia; order Syntrophomonadales; family DTU052; genus JAAYDA01. The sequence continues at coordinate 6,120 of CAZDND010000021.1, read as the reverse complement.
ATGGCAGGTAGGCTTGCCACGCCGGAGATCGTCATCATCCATGGATGGCAAATCGTCATGAATCAAAGAATAAGAATGGATAAATTCGACTGCGCAAGCAATAGGAAGAACGTGTTCCATTTCACCACCCACCAGCCGGGCGCCCTCCAGAACCAATATCGGTCTCAGACGTTTACCGCCGTTGAACACAGCATAGCGCATGGCACGATGAATAATTTCGGGCGGACAATCAGTTTTCGGAAGGTGCTTGTCCAACGCAGTTTCTATTATGGATTTACGCCAGGTCAACTCTCTGTTTAGATTCATATAGATTCCTCATTCCATTGAAGGCTGTCGACTATTTCTATTTCCATTATGCTTGAGGACATTCCTTTTTTTCACACAATAATAACCAAGCATACAGTAAACCTTGCCATCAGATAGCGTTGCCATGAATCACTTGCGCGAATCCCCCCATAGTCAACTGGTTCTGGACACCAAGAAGGCATGCTATTAGCATCAATCAGGCTATCCAAAGGCTTTACCAGCTCACCAATCTGCTAAATCGAATACTGTGTGTAAATCTGGCAACAAGGCATCCAGCCCGTGTCCCATATTGTGCCGCCTCTACAGCCGAGGTATACTTTAATGAAAGCCTTGGAAGGAGACTGGTGTTACCAGTATGAAGATCCAACGCAGGTGGGAACAACTCCACAACAATGACGAGATGAGAGATTCATTGCGTCCTGAGATTAGGGATTCATGGGAACGTAGTATGCAATATGGTGTGGATCCCTGGTTGAGAAGCAATTCTCAGGTTTTGTCCGACGATGATTTTAGGCATGCCATCGAAAGATCTTCAATGATGATCGATGTTGCTTTGCCGGTCATGGATAGCATTCACGACTTCGTTTCCGATACGGGGTTCATCGTGGTATTGACTGATGCCAACCAATGCATATTAAAGATGGTCGGTGATAGCAGTACGATACTTCAAGCAAAACAGGCATCTTGTGTGGAAGGGTCAATATGGTCGGAAGAATTGGCAGGAACCAATGGTTGTGCCCTTTCGATTAATTTGGCTCGCCCTATGTCTGTTATTGGGTACGAGCATTTTGCATTTTTAGCGACGATAATTACCAGTTGTTTTGCTCCTATTATCGATCAGGATAAGATTATCGGTAGTTTGGGAGTGATTTCTTCCAATCACAATATCAGTAAACAACTGCTCGGCCAGGTAGTAGCTTCTGCAATGCACATTAGATCTTTAATGACTTTACAAAGAAATAGCCGATATCACGATCTGATTATGGAGTCTATGGGAGAAGGGGTCATGATAGTTGGCATTAACGGAGTCATTACCTACATAAACACCTTTGGTGCTGGTATTCTGCAGCAAGAAAAAGTATCATTGATAGGTTGCAGCATATATGATCTGTTGGGGAACAGACAGGAAAATCAGGAAATCATCAACATGGTAACTCAAAGGCGAGCCGTAATTGATGAAACCGCAGTGTTCTACATTGGCGGACAAAGAATCCAATGCAATATATCATCCAATCCAATAAATGATACTGATCACTCCGATGCAGGAATACTAATGATAATCCGCGAGAGCCAACGGATCCGCAAACTGGTTCGAAACTGCATTGGTGGTGCGGCCAAGATGACCTTTGACGATGTTATTGGTATTAATCCCAAATTCAGCCAAGCAATCAAAGTCGCCAAAGCTGCTTCATCCTCAGGCTCCAACGTGCTGCTGCTCGGGGAAAGCGGGACTGGCAAAGACATAATTGCCCAGGCCATCCATAATGCCAGTTCCCGTCGCTCGAATCCCTTTCTGGCCATCAACTGTGCTGCCCTTCCCAGAGAACTGATAGCAAGTGAACTGTTCGGTTATGAAGAGGGGGCTTTTACAGGGGCGAAGAAGGGCGGCAACATTGGCAAGTTTGAATTAGCCGATCAGGGTACGATATTTCTTGATGAAATTGGTGATATGCCCCTCGACCTTCAGTCTTCCCTGCTTCGGGTCTTGGAAGAAAAAAGCCTTATTCGCCTTGGTGGAAATAAAGTAACCCCGATTAATGTCAGGATCATCGCGGCTACTAATAAGAGCCTGGATTATGAAATGGCACGAAATCGTTTTCGCCGTGATCTTTACTATAGGTTGGGGGTTATTCGCATCACAATACCACCTTTGCGGGAGCGCCCGGAGGATGTAGCCTTGTTAGCCAGGCATCTTTCGGATGCCATATGCCAGAGATTTGGGCGTGGACCCATGCAATTGGATCCCATGGTAATAGATACGTTTCTAAAGTATCCCTGGCATGGGAATGTCAGGGAGATGCAAAATGTTTTGGAAGGTGCAATTCAAATGACAACCGGCGACCTGGTTACTTTTGATTTGGTGCAGGAATATTTTAGTCCTTCGGATACTCCTCTCACCGAAACCTTCAATCGGACTCCTACAGAAATAATGACCATATCAGCGGTCGAAAAGAAGATGATTCAGAATTACCTTGATAAATATAAACACAACAAGACCGAGACCGCCAGGGCTTTGGGCATGTCGCGACGGACGCTGTATCGTCGATTGAAAGAATATAATCTATTGTAAAATTACCTTTTTACCTCTAGTGTGTTACCATTTTAAATATTGCCTGAATATTTACCCATAATTAGATTGGTATATCAACATTGAAAGGAGAGTTTAAATTGATTGATAATATTTATCCCCATCTTTATAGAATAGAGATTCCCCTGCCCGGTAATCCCCTCAAGGCTGTAAATTCCTATGTTTTCAAGACACCTGAAAGAAATCTGATTATTGACACGGGGATGAACAGGAGGGAATGTCTGGAAGCAATGATGGCTGGTCTTAATGAATTGGACATTGATCTTAACAATACCGATCTTTTCATCACCCATATGCACTCGGACCATTCAGGACTGATATCAAAACTAGCCTCCCCATCCTCGACCGTTTACTGCAGTAAATTGGATGGTGATATCATCAACAGCACCGGTGATTGGCGCGAGGGGTTTATTTATGCCCAAAGAAACGGATTCCCTTCAGATGAAGATGCAATTCGGCTTCACCCCGGTTTCAAATATGGCAACCACGAACAAGTGCATTTTACTACTGTATCTGAGGGATATCATGTCACAATCGCTGACTATGACTTGGAATGTATCTGGACACCCGGGCATACACCTGGCCATATGTGTCTGTATGATGCCAAAAAGAAACTGCTCCTCTCAGGGGACCACATCCTGGGGCGAATTACGCCCAACATATCGTCATGGTCCGAGGACGAAAATCCCCTTGATCAGTTCCTGAAAAGCCTGGACAAAATCTATGACCTTGAGGTTGAAGTTGTATTGCCGGCCCATCGCAAACCGATCTCAGATTGCCGCTTGAGAATTGATCAACTAAGGCAGCATCATGCGAACCGTGCAGAGTCAGTAGTATCCATACTGAAATCAGGTCCTCAAAATGCCTATCAAGTTGCTGGTCAGATGAAATGGGATTTGAGCTATACTCAATGGGATCAATTTCCGGTTACTCAGAAATGGTTTGCAACTGGCGAGGTGGTTGCCCATCTTAAATATTTGGAAATGCTTGGTCGGGTCCGCAAGGAACATGATGATGAGGAGATTACTTATGTCTTAACATAGGGCACTTTGGAGTCGGAACCTATCATAAATACCGGATATCAGTATCATGTACACAAAATAGCACAGGATGGCCGGAAATATTGGCAGCCACAAAAAGGCTGCGACCCTATTAATTCGCCATCCAGCCAGCAATCGAATCAAAACAAGCCCGCTCTTATTCCAGAGCGGGCTTGTTTCGATGATTTTACATGGATTTAGATCTTAGTAGTCAAAAATTGCATCAGTAGCTTCGATGACTGACATGTCACCGATCTTGACTAATTCGGCAGTAAACCATACATTGGGAACTGCATTATTGAGGTACCAGCGGGCTGACAGTACTTTGCCCAGGTAGAAATTGTAATCAAAGTGGTCCTTGCCGAGCTCAGCCATACGCTTGAGTGCGATCTTGGCTTGGTCCAGCAGCAGATAGCCACAGTAGAGCTGTGCAGTCGCGGTCAGGATACGGCGTGCGTAAACTGCCATTAGTTGCATTTTTCCAGTAGTGGCATATTGGAAAATGGTACCCTGGATCTCATAATAGGCACCTAAGGCTTTTTCAAGGAAAGCTATTTCCTGATCAAGGCCTTCTAATTGACCCTTATTGGCGACGATCCAATCCTTGATTTCCGTTAGCAGAGCAGCGAAATCCTGGCCCTTGTTCTGTCTCCATTTGCGTCCCAACAGGTCCATAGATTGAATAAAGTTGGTTCCTTCCCATATGGACCAGATTTTGCAATCCCGGGTGGAATTAGCGGCTGGATAATCTTCGGTATATCCGTAGCCACCATAGGATTGGAGAGACTCAGCGGTTAAGATCCAGGCTTCGTCACTGGGATAAGCTTTGCAGAGTGGAGTGATGACATCGATCTTCGATTGCGCCCACTTGCTTCTTTCGGGGTCTGCCCATTCGCGCAGATCCTCATAGAAGTAGCCCTTGGCCAACAATGCCCGGCAGGCTTCCGTGGTAGCTTTGTTCTGCAGGTACATACGTTTAACATCTTCATGCTTGTTAATAGTTACTTGGTTGCCTTTAGGATCAGTCATTAGACGACCTTGAACCCGCTCGCGGCCATAAGCTACTGCACTCCAGTATGCATTGGCAGCTACTGCAGTAGAAAGACGGCCGGTGTCAAGGCGGGCTTCGTTCATCATGTTGAACATTTGCGCCATGCCTTCACCCTTGCCATTTTCGTCTGGAGGATTTCCAAGGATCCAGCCGCGGCAATTATTGTTGTCACCAACTGCAAGCGCAGCTGTGGCTGAGCCTTTAAGACCCAATTTATGTTCCAAACCGGAGCACTCAACGTCGTTGTCAGAGAGGCTGCCATCTTCATTGACCCAATATTTAGGCATGATGAACAGTGAAAGCCCTTTAGTTCCGGGAGCAGCTCCTTCAACTCTTGCCAGGTACAGATGAATGATGTTTTCAACGTCGTCACGGTCACCAGCAGTGATGAATATTTTGGTACCTTTGATCTTGTAAATGCCAGGCTCATCAGTCGGATAAGCTTTGGAAAGCAGATCTCCCACATCAGAACCGGCGGTGGGCTCGGTCAAACACATGGTTCCTGACCAGGTTCCATCAAAAAGTTTAGGCAGAAAGCGTTGTTTCTGCTCTTCCGTCGCATACTTCTGGATGACCGCTGCGGCGCCGGAGCCAGAGCCTACATAGGGCATAAATGCTGGATTTGCGGCTGATTGGATTTCCTTAAGCAAACCATCCAATACTGTGGGTATGATTCCCTCAGCGTGGTGGTCAACGTTACTGGTTCCCCACCCATTATCCTGCATAAAGCGATATACGGAGTGGAACGAGGGAGGTATTACGGCCTTACCGTCGATGTATTTGACTCCGATATTGTCTCCATCTTCAGCGGTAGGAGCAATAATATCTGCAGCCACTTTTCTAACCTGATCAATTATGGTGTTAAAATCGTCTTTGCTGTAGTATTCTTTAAATTTGTCCAGAGCCAGAATTTCTTCCACTGGAAGCCATTCGTTGACTATAAATTTAATGTCCCGGGTATTATATGAATAAGTATATGACATTTATTTGTTCAACCTTCCTTTCATACCGATAATAGTTTCCCTAAGGGATTGAAGAGCCTGCTTCCGGTCATTCTCGATGACTAACAGATCACCTCCTCGTTTCCTCATCTCCACTCACGAGGCCTTTGAACCAGTTGTTAAAAAAAGACCCTTAGCTGATCAAATGCCTGGGAAAAAACTGCCGTACACCTGCAACCAGCCTTAGACTTCAACAAACGGGATCAAATCTCCTGCTCCTGCCTCACTGAGGGAAGCCGGACAACTCCTGAGACGCCAAGCAAATACGAGAAAGCTTCTGTTAAAACCTCGATATGACAAACCATTGTCAGGGACCTGGCCAAAAGCCAGGTCCCTGCGACAACGATCCTAGATTATGAGTTCCCCAATATTAGCAGAGCTCGAAGATGGTGGCTGCGCCTTGGCCTCCGCCGA
>CAZDND010000020.1:8447-17149 GCA_964506825.1 uncultured Syntrophothermus sp. | reverse complement strand
GGGGGAAGCGTTCCGCTGGCATCCGGGGGGGACCATCGGATGGCAATGTCGCTGGCAGTGGCGGGCATGGTCAGCCGTGCTCCCGTGATCATTGAAGGGTTTGAGAGCGTGGCGGTTTCGTACCCCGGGTTCTATGATGATTTTAAGAAGTTGGCAAAGCAAACCGGCTGAAAACATGCTAGAATAGTTGTGAACATTAGGGAACGGGGTTAGGTGTTTTGAAAATCGCCATTGATGGCCCGGCAGGGGCAGGGAAGAGCACCGTTGCACGGCAGATTGCTGCCGATCTTGGTGTTCTTTACATTGATACCGGGGCCATGTATCGTGCTCTGACCTGGAAGGTGCTGCAAACTGGGATCGACCCCGGTAATTCATCTGATCTCATCAGAATTGCCGGTGATACTGTTATAGATCTCCATGAGGAAGCCGGAGAGCCGCGAGTCTACTGCGACCATAAGGATGTAACTGCTGAAATCCGAACACCCGAAGTTTCGCGCCTGGTATCGACCATTGCGGCTGATGAAGGGGTAAGGCGCCTGATGGTGCAAAAGCAGCAGGAGCTCGCTGGAAAATACGACGTAGTCATGGACGGTCGGGACATTACCCATACGGTACTGCCGGATGCCGATCACAAGTTCTTCCTGACTGCATCATTAGAGGAACGGGCTTTGAGGCGGGGTCGCGAGTTGACAGCTCAGGGCTACACGGTCGATTTGGAACAATTGCAGAGGGATATCGAGGAAAGAGATCGCCGGGATATGGAACGTTCGACGGGTCCATTGATGCTCGTACCCAACGCCTTGTTGATCGACACTACCGATATGGATTATCAGGAAGTGGTTCGCCAAGTCCTCCGTCACATTCGGGAGGGTTAGATATTTGCTTTATAGACTATTGAGGAGGCTTTTTGCGGTCCTATTTTGGATCGGCAGAGTCAAAGTAATCGGCAGGGAAAACCTGCCAGCCACAGGTGGGGTGATCATAGCGGCCAATCACCTAAGCATATGGGATCCGGTTGTGATTGCAGTTGGAGTAGAGCGGGAAATATCCTATATGACCAAGGAAGAGGCATTTGAACATACAGTTGTGGCGAGTTTTCTAAGTGCATTGAATGCTTTTCCGGTTAAAAGAGGGATACCTGACCGCAAGGCGATGAAAGTTGGACTGGAGGTTCTGGAACAGGGCAAAGTGGTGGGCATATTCCCTGAAGGAACCCGCAGCAAGTCTGGCGAAATATCCAAGCCTCACCATGGTGTAGCCATGCTGGCCCTTAAAGGCAGAGTGCCCATAGTGCCTGCAGCCTGCAAGGGGACTCGTCGTTTCTTTCCCTGTGGATGGTTTTCCCCGGTGAAGGTTATTTTTGGCAAACCACTTGAATATGACGAATATTTTGATGCCAGGATTACAACAGTCTTGCTTGAAGCGGTCAGCAAGGATATTATGGATAATATTGCCTGCCTTAACGAGACTCCGGCAGGAGTTTGATTAGGGGATTCAGAAAATATATTAGGTGTTGTGCGGGGTGGCAATCTTGCTTGTAGAACTGGCTAACCATGCCGGATTCTGTTACGGTGTACAAAGAGCATTGAAACTTGCCCTGGAGGCGCCCATTGACGTCGGATGGCATACCTTGGGGTCGCTGGTTCACAACCAAGAGGTAACCGATTATCTGGAGGCCAGGGGGATAAGAAGAGTTGAGGAACTAAGTGATGTCGATTGCGGAGGAGTCCTGATCCGGGCTCACGGTGCAACGCCGGCAGTCCTTAACGAAATTGCCGCCAAAGGGCTGAAGTTGATTGATGCAACCTGCCCAACCGTAAGCAGGGTCCAGAGGATGGCTAAAAATTTCGCCACCGAAGGTTATCAGCTGATTGTAATAGGTAATCACCAGCATCCTGAGGTCCAAGGGATCGCAGGTTGGGGCGGACCTTCCACGATTGTGGTGAATTCACTGCAAGAGGCCCGGGATTTGCCCCATTATTCACGGATAGCGGTGGTGTCCCAGACCACCAAGCTGGAATCTGAGTATCATACAATTCTCGGGGAACTGGTGGCTCATGCCCGTGAGATAAGGAGCATCAATACCATATGCCAGGCGTCTCGCCTTCGGCAGGAAGCAGCATTTGCGCTGGCAGGCCAGGTGGATGCCATGGTGGTGGTCGGCGACCGGACTAGTTCCAATACCAACTCTCTGGTTATGGGATGCCGGGGTATTAACGAGGCTACCTTTGCAGTGCAGACAGCTGCCGAGCTCAGACGGGAATGGTTCAGGGGTTTTGAAAAAATAGGAGTAACAGCGGGTGCTTCAACACCCGATTGGCTTATTAAGGAGGTATTGAATTGGATGTCAGAGTTGGAAATTAACGCAGCACAGGAGGAACAAACCCTTCCTGCAAACGAAAAAACGGAGGAGCAGGTACTGCCGGTTGCTGATCAACTGGAGGAGGAGACTCTCCCCGCAGCCGAAGTGACTGAGGAGCCGGCTCCAGTTGAAAAAGAGGAGCAGACTCCAATAGAAAAGCAGGAAGAGACCTTTGCCGAGCTGGAAGCCCGGATGGCTGAATCCATGAAAGAAATGGAGCGCGGTACGATTCTCAAGGGCCGGGTGATACAGGTAGGTATTGACGAGGTGATGGTCGATGTGGGAGGAAAGTCGGAAGGAATAATCCCCCTCCGGGAGCTTTCGGTACAAGACGTGAAATCGGCCGATGAAGTGGTTAAGGTTGGAGACGAGTTTGATGTGATGGTTTTGCGGTGGGATGATGACGGAACCATTCTGTTATCCAAACGCCGGGTCGACCAAGACAAAGCCCTTGATGTGTTGGAGGATTTGCAGGCTGAAGGAGGAACCCTCAAAGGCAAAGTCGTTAAGGCAGTCAAAGGAGGGCTTTTAGTCGATGTGGGAGTGGTTGGATTCCTGCCGGCTTCCCAGATCGGAGACGGTTTCATAAGGGATCTGGACAAGTATGTCGGGCAAGGCATGACTCTGGAAATCCTCGAATTCAACCGTGAAAAGAGAAGAGGTTCCCAGGTGGTCCTTACCAGGTCCAGGCTGATGGAAAAGGAAAGGCAAGACCGGAAACAAAAATTCTGGGATGAGATAGCTGTGGGTCAGATCAGACCTGGAGTGGTAAAAAGAGTGACTGATTACGGCGCTTTTGTGGATATAGGCGGATTTGAAGGATTGCTGCATGTTTCCGAAATGGATCATTCCCGGGTGACCCGACCAAGTGAGTTGGTGAGCGAGGGACAGGAAATTGAAGTTTATGTTTTGGGCATCGAGCCGGCAACCGACCGGGTTTCCCTGAGCCGAAAGAAAATCCTTCCCAGTCCATGGCAGAAGGCCGCCGAGGAGTTTGTTCCCGGTGCCATTGTTACCGGTACCGTGGTCAGGTTGGCTCAGTTTGGCGCCTTTGTAGAACTAGCGCCCGGGATTGACGGTCTGATACATATTTCTCAACTGGCCGATCGCCGTGTGGGAAAAACCGAGGAAGTGGTCCAGGTTGGACAAGAAGTGCGGGTCAAGGTGTTAAGCGTAGACGTAGAGGCAAAAAGGATTGGATTGAGCATAAGAGAGGCCCAACTGGAGGCCGAAAAAGAGGTTGTTGACCAGTATCTCCAAAACCAGGAAGAATAGACTAGCCTGGGCAGGGATACAGGGGGATCAATCTTCGACAGGAGGGGTGGAGCGTGCCCTTTTTCGATTTTAAATGTCAGGACTGCGGACATGTTTTCAACTTGCGGATATCCAATGAGGAAAAAGCCAAAGTCAGATGTGAGAAGTGCGGGCAAAACCGGGTGGCTCAGATGATTTCCCCTTTCTTTTCTGCCGGCGGCAAGACCCCTTCGCAATCAACTTCGGGGGGTTCGCCAAATTGCGGAGGGTGTGGGTATGCCGGTTCGGGATGAGGCATATAAGGCTGCCGGTGGCAGCTGATCAACACATGCATATCTGAAGGTGATGAGTATGAATGCTACCGGTGTTATATTGGCCGGTGGAAATAGCTCGCGGATGCGGGCCAACAAAGCTTTTTTGGAGGTCGGGGGCCAACGAATCATCGACAATATCCTGGATAAGCTAATCAGGACTTTCGATGAGGTGGTTTTGGTTGCCAATGATGCTGAATTGTATGGGGGATTTGTAAAAGAAAAAGTCCGTCTGGTGTCGGACGTCTATCGGGGTAAAGGTCCTCTGGCAGGAATACACAGCGGTCTGTACCATGCCCGCAACGATCTGGTGTTCATGGTTCCCTGCGACATGCCTTTTTTGAATATGGATTTGGCGCAGCATATGGTAGGCCTGGTAGGAGAACATCATGGAGTGGTGCCGCGCATCGGCGATTTTTTTCAACCGCTCTGTGCCGCCTATTCAAAGAGGTGCCTGTCCGTCATCGAAGCGGAGATACTGCTGGGGCATCTGAAGATCAGCGGGGTATATGAGCTGCTGGACATTGTGTATCTTGAGGAAGACCAAATCCGGCGATTCGGGGACCCGGCGGTGCTTTTCTATAACGTTAACAATCGAGATGACTTGCAGATGGCTGAGGCCATTGGCTGAGTGGGTGAGAATATGAGATCGCGGCGCAAGCTGGAGCATCTGATAATGGCCCATAAGCTTGCCAACACTCTGAACAAGGATAGCTTCAGGGACATTTCTTTGATTCATAATTCGCTTCCCGAGTTGAACTACGAGGAAGTAGATACCACCGTCAGGTTTTTGAATAAAGAGCTCTCAATGCCCCTCATGATAAACGCCATAACTGGTGGGATCGATGAGGCAGTGAACTTGAATAGTGACCTGGCAGAGTTGGCCGGTCGATTTGGGCTAGGAATGGCGGTGGGTTCGCAGACTATTGCTTTGGAAGCCCCGTCACAAGCCACCAGCTTCGATGTGGTTCGGGCAAAAAATCCGCATGGGCTGGTTTTAGCCAACCTGTCAGCCAATTCCGCCTTGCCAGATGTCTTGCAGGCTATCGACATGATCGGCGCGGATGGCATTCAACTGCATCTCAACGTGCCCCAGGAGTTGGCAATGATGGAAGGAGATCGTGATTTTCGCGGTCTCCTTAATAATATTGGTGAAATGGTCAGGTTATCTCCGGTGCCGGTAATAGTAAAGGAAGTCGGTTTTGGAATCAGCCGTGAAACCGGTCTGCGTCTTTTCGATCTTGGGGTGAAGTGGATTGATGTAGGCGGGCGAGGGGGTACCAATTTCGTCTCCATCGAACAAGCACGGTCAGGGATCATTGGGGATGAATTGACGAATTGGGGATTATCGACAGCCACCTCCATAGTCGAGCTGGCCTCCCTCAACCTTCCTATAAACATCGTGGGTTCGGGAGGGATACGCAACGGACTGGATGTGGCTCTGGCTGTAGCTCTGGGCGCGGAAATAGCTGGCATGGCAGGGGAATTGCTGAGGGTTTGGATGAATGGGGGGCGTGAAGGCCTCGAACAAAAATTTGTCGGCCTGTCCCATCAGCTGAAAAGTGTGATGCTAATGACCGGATCCAGGAATATTGATCAATTAAGAAAACAGGCTCTGGTAATATCGGGCGAGTCCGCCCATTGGTTATCCATGCGGGGAGTGGACGTGTCCGCCTATGCTCAGCGTTAGATCAACACCAGCTGGTCTAACCAGGTTTCTTTGTTTTCGGGACAACCTAAGGGGTTGAAACGAGCATCGTGATATTATAGGGATTTCATGGAATACAGCCCTTCTTTTATCCTATCGTGGATGATTGGCGTTGAGCATATTATCTGTATCGTACAATAATGCTTACCATTTTGATTGAGGTGGAAAAATTGGCTAACAGCAACGCTATAGTAGCCCGGGTCGAACCCGGAAGCATAGGGAGTGATCTGGGCATTATGGCTGGTGATCGCATCATGGCGATTAACGGCCAGCCGGTTGCGGACATCCTCGATTATCGATATCTGGCCGAGGACGACATTTTGGAAATTGAATTGCAGCGTCAGGATGGTGAGTTATGGGTTCTGGAGATCGAAAAGGATTATGATGACCGGCTGGGACTGGAATTTGATCAGGTGATTTTTGATCGCATCAAACCCTGTGTCAACCAATGCCTTTTTTGCTTTGTTGACCAGCTTCCCCCGGGCATGAGGGCTACTTTGCAGGTTAAAGACGATGATTACCGGCTATCGTTTTTGTTTGGAAATTTTATAAGCCTGACCAACCTCCGGGAGCGTGACTGGGATAAGATTCTGGGTATGCATTTGAGCCCGCTTTATATCTCGGTTCATTCCACCGATCCGGATACCAGAGAAAAGATGTTCGGTACCCGCAAAGCTCGCACAATAATGAGGGATTTAAAAAGACTGGCCAGCGGAAACATCCAGATGCATACTCAGATCGTGCTCTGTCCTGGCATCAATGATGGGGGGAGTCTGGTTCGGACAGTGAGTGATCTGGCTGCTCTTTGGCCGGGGGTTCAGTCGATCGGAATCGTTCCGCTGGGGATCACCTCTCATCGTCAAGGATTGCCAGCTCTTGAACCAGTTGACTCCATACTGGCAAGCCGACTGATCGAGCAGACCTACCAATGGCAGCGGCAATTCCGGCAGCAGATGGGAGTCGGGTTTGTCTACCTGGCGGACGAATTCTATGTGAAAGCCGGGAAAAACCTGCCGGAATCCATGTACTATGATGATTATCCCCAAATTGAAAACGGCATCGGATTGGTTGCTGCCTTTCTGGATGAACTGGACGAAGCGCTGGCAGCAATCGCGGTTTCCACAGATGCCGCCGAGCATGTATACACGGTATGCGGGTTATCAGCCTTGCCGATGTTTGAGATCGCTCGGGATAAATTAGCCCGGGTTGGGTTAGGACTCAATTTAATTCCAGTCGAGAATCGATATTTCGGCAGCAGTATAACTGTGACCGGTTTGCTGACCGGAAAGGATATCGCCGCCGCCATGGGGAATCAGTACCGCAATAAGATGGTATTGATTCCCGATGTAATGCTCAGGGATGATAAGCGGACATTTCTGGATGAAATGACCATCGGATCCTTATCTGAGCTTACAGGGGCTATGATCAGGGTTATAGGAACAGATGCCCTATCCTTGTTGGAGGCTTTGACCAACATCCGCAATCAGCAGGGAGCAGGAGGAGGTAACTAAAAATGAGCAGACCGGTAGTAGCCATAGTAGGACGTCCCAATGTTGGCAAATCCACGTTGTTCAATCGCCTGGCAGGAATGCGAAAAGCAATTGTTGAAAACATCCCGGGAATTACCAGAGACCGGATATATGAGCATACGGAATGGGCCGGCGAGGAGTTCGTAATCATCGATACCGGAGGAATTGTCAGCGAAAGTGAGGGCAAACTGGCTCAGGAGGTCAGAAAGCAGGCGGAGATCGCCATCGAGGAAGCCGACGTTATAGTTATGGTGGTGGACGCCCGGGAGGGCGTGACTTCCGAGGACGAATTGATTGCCAGCATACTGCGCCGAAGCGGTAAGCCGATTGTTTTGGTCGCCAACAAGGTTGAGGATTTCCAAAGTCCCCATCAGTTATATGAATTTTATGGTTTGGGCCTCAATGACCCCATACCCATATCGGCGGTCCATGGCCTGAATACCTCAGATTTTCTGGATGAGGTAATATCGCATTTTCCGGATGCCCCTGCCGAGGAGGAAGAAGATGGTCTTTCCACCCGAATCGCAGTGGTGGGCCGCCCTAATGTGGGCAAATCATCTCTGGTGAACGCCATCCTGGGTGAAGAACGAGTCATCGTTAGTGAAATCCCAGGGACTACTCGGGATGCAATTGATACCGCCATTGATTTTGAAGGCCAGCAGTATATACTGATTGATACAGCGGGGGTGCGCCGCAAGAGCCGGATAAAAGAAACCACCGAAAGGTATGCGGTCATGAGAGCTTTGAAGGCCGTGGAACGAGCAGACGTAGCCCTGGTGGTATTAGATGCGGTAGAAGGCATAACCGAACAGGACCAGCGTCTGGCCGGATTTGTGCACGAACAAGGCAGAGCAGCTGTCATTGTTGTCAACAAATGGGACCTGATAGTCAAGGATACCCGGAGTATGCAGGAGTATGACAAGAAGATCCGGGAGGAATTGAAGTTTATGGCCTATGCGCCAATACTTTATGTATCAGCCCTAACGGGCAAGCGTGTTCCCAAGATCCTTGAATTAGTTGATTTCGTGGCGGAGCAGCACCATCGCAAAATAACCACGTCGGATCTAAATCGGGTTATCAACGAAGCGATGATGGTAAATCCGCCTCCCGGGGTCGGCAACAAGAAACTAAAGGTTTTTTATGCTACTCAAATCAAGACGGGCCCGCCCACTTTTGTTTTGTTTGTAAACGATGATGATCTGATGCATTTTTCCTACCTACGCTATTTGGAAAACACCTTCAGGCAGAATTTCGGTTTTGAAGGCTCGCCGATCCGGTTTGTGTTGCGAAATCGTCAGCAAAAGGAGTGACAGCGTGGAGAAAATCGCCATAGTCATCGCTTGTTATCTGATAGGGTCGATACCTTTTTCGTACCTGGTCAGCAGTTGGTTGGGTAAAAAAGATATCCGTCATCATGGCAGCGGTAATGTGGGGGCAACCAATGTGCTGCGTACCATGGGGCTTAAACATGCTCTCTTGTCAGCTTTTGGGGATGTCTTCAAGGGGGTGGCGGCAGCTTGGCTAGGGGTTTTTCTGGG
>CAZDND010000020.1:7597-8437 GCA_964506825.1 uncultured Syntrophothermus sp. | reverse complement strand
GGAGGGATCTGGCTGCTTCTTTGTTCGATGGCAGCTATTTTGGGCCACTGTTATCCGATTTATCTCAAATTTCAAGGAGGCAAGGGGGTCGCTACTTCCGCTGGAGCCTTGGGATATTTGATGCCAATAGTTTTAGGCGTTATCCTGGCAGTCTTTGTGGTGGCCGTCCTGATTTGGAGAAAGGTATCATTGGGTTCGATTTTGGCGGTCGGACTCGCTCCTTTGGTTGCCATATTCGCGTATCCCGATGAGAAATATTTGCTCATCCTCACTCTTTTGGTGGCTTATCTGGTGGTATTTCGCCATTTGGCCAACGTTAAACGTCTTTTGAACGGCACTGAACCCGAGATTGGAGAAAAAGTCATATGAAACCTTGTTCTATTGCCATATTGGGCGCAGGCAGCTGGGGGACAGCCCTGGCTATATTACTGCATCGCAATTTGCACCAAATATCCTTGTGGGGACGCTTGGAGGATGGTGTGATGGAATTGGCTCGGGACAGGGTTAATAAAAGATTTCTTCCCGGTATCGTTGTTCCGGCTGACATAAGAGTAACTGCCGATTTAGAACAGGCTCTTGCAGGGGCCGAAATTGTTGTGTTATCGGTTCCGTCTCAGGCGCTGCGTTCGGTGCTCAAGCAGTCGGAATCGCTTATTGATCCCAGTGCGATACTAGTCAATACCGCCAAGGGAATGGAGCTGGGGACCGGTTACCGGCTGAGTCAGGTGGTGGCTGATCAGTGGGGCGCGGAAACCATGGACAGGTTTGCGGTTTTGTCCGGACCCAGTCATGCTGAGGAAGTCGGACAGGGACTTCCCACTGCGGTAGTGGTGGCATCCA
>CAZDND010000020.1:2008-7587 GCA_964506825.1 uncultured Syntrophothermus sp. | reverse complement strand
CAAGAATCGCGAAGTAGCCAATCGTGTACAGGATGCTTTTATGACTCGGGATTTCAGGGTATATACAATCGACGATCTTATCGGAGTCGAAATGGGCGGGTCTCTGAAAAATATCATCGCCTTGGCAACCGGCATAGCTGAGGGATTAGGATTTGGAGACAACACCAAGGCCGCGCTGCTTACCCGGGGGCTTGCCGAGATAACCCGGATGGGGGTAAGAATGGGAGCACAACCGGAAACGTTTGCCGGACTCAGTGGGCTGGGGGACTTGGTGGTAACCTGTAACAGTCCCCATTCCAGAAACGGCCGGGCCGGCCGGTTAATTGGGCGCGGCATGAGCGTTGACGAGGCGGTCCGGGAGGTAGGCATGGTGGTCGAAGGGATAACCACCACCAGAGTTGCCGACGAAATGGCGGCTGCTTTGGGAGTATCAATGCCGATTACCAGAACCGTTTACGAGGTGTTATTTGAAGGCAAGGATGCTAAGACGGCGGTTTGGGAGCTCATGGGTCGAGATAAGAAAGATGAAAACTAGATTTAAGCCTGAAAAGAGAAACAATGAGCGAGTGGATTCTTTTCCGGTTGCATTATAGGCAATTCTTTGGTTTATAATATTTCGTGCAACCAGGCAGGAAGGCGGTGGTTCAGCCACTGTCCAGATTGTAGAGTGATAGTTGGGAAATCCTTACGTATGCGCCCGCTAGCGGGCAGAAGCCTGAGGTACAGTACAAACAGGAGGGCAGGTTACACGGGATTTATACCTAATAACAGCGGTGACAGGTTTCCTTTTAATTAGGGCTCATTGCCTTGAAGGATTTACGTGCAGAAAAGCAGAAGTGTTGTAAACAGGGATTAAGTTTTTGGTCAGGAGATGAACCAAATGAAGAGGCTCATTTTCTTAAAAAACAAGGAAACCAATTTCGAAAAAATGATCAACACTACGATTTTGGACCTTCAGAGCAAGGTTGTCGATGTGACCCTATTTGAATGGGATAAGATCGAGCGTTGTTATTACTTGGGGCTTTTGATGGAGGAACAGATGAAGCAGTTCAATCAGAATTGCCTCCTTTTAGACGAGCGGCGGCCTCAGGACCTTACGAAAGATCTGGACGATTTTTCCAGCGTAATGCTTAAAGCTAAGAATGTGGAATATAAGATCAACTTCGTGAAAAACTTTGCACTTTTTACTTCGCGCGGGTTGAGGTACTTCGCGTTTGTACTCTATGAGGACTGATGCTTTGCTGAATAGCCGGCTGAGTGGAGGAATAGGGACGTTGTCGGGTGAAAGATCAGGTTTTTTGCCGGGCAGCGTCATTCGTTTTTTATTGCGTAATGCCATGTAAACTGGTAAATATGTTGAATTTTATGAAGGCGCGTTCAGTATATCCTTGTGGGTAGACGAGCGCTGCGGAGGTGATCTGAGTGATCAGAATTGCGCTGTTGGGATGCGGAACGGTAGGCAGTGGAGTAATCAAGCTGTTGCAAGCAAACCGCGGAATCATTTCAAAGAGGTTAGGGACAGAGATTGAAGTTGACAAGATCCTGGAACTGGACCGGGAAAAGGTTTACGCTCTGGGATTGGATGACCGGGTAATTGCCTCCTCATTCCAGGAGGTCCTGGACAGCGGGTGCCAGATTGTTGTTGAGCTGATGGGCGGGATTGAACCTGCCAGGACATTCATTCTCCAGGCTATGCGCAACGGTAAAAATGTGGTTACTGCCAACAAAGATCTTATTGCCAGCCATGGCAAGGAGCTTTTTGAGACCGCCGCGGAAAACGGAGTCGACTTTAACTTTGAAGCCAGTGTCGCCGGGGGCATACCGATTGTGTTTCCTATGAAACAGTCTTTGTGCGGCAACCGTATCCAGGAGGTCATCGCAATTCTGAATGGTACGACCAATTATATCCTGACCAAGATGTCGGGAGAAAACCAGCCTTATGATCAGGTGCTGCAGGAAGCTCAGCAGCTGGGATATGCTGAATCTGACCCCACTTCGGATGTGGAGGGTTACGATGCGGCTAGAAAGATAGCGATTCTTGCTTCCATTGCATTCAACAGCAGGGTTACCTTCCAGGATGTCCATGTTGAGGGGATAACCAAAATAGATCCCATGGATATTAAATATGGGCAGGAACTTGGTTATGGCATCAAGCTGCTGGCTATTGCCAAGGAAGAAAACGATAAGATTCAGGTAAGGGTTCACCCTGCATTCATACCGCGCTCCCATCCCCTGGCAGCAGTAGATGGGGTCTACAATGCTGTCTTCGTTAGGGGCGACGCTGTAGGAGATTTGATGTTTTACGGACGTGGAGCCGGGCAGATGCCTACCGCCAGCGCAGTGGTCGGGGACATCATGGACATAGTCCGCAATATTGGACGGTGCAATACGGGTAGGATATCCTGTACTTGTTATACCACCAAAGAGGTAATTTCCATAAATTCTCTCAAGGCCAAATACTATGTACGATTGAAGGCCAAGGACCGCCCCGGGGTACTGGCGGCCATCGCCGGGGTATTCGGAGAAAAGGCGGTTAGCCTGGCCACCGTACTGCAGAAGGACAGCGATAAGGAGTTCGCCCAACTGGTATTTATCACTCATATGGTGGAGGAAGCCAAACTTAAGGATTCGTTAAGAATTCTGGATGAAATGAGTATTGTGGCAGCGGTTGAAAATATTATCAGATTGGAAGGAGTGAAGGACGATGAATAACAAACCCTGCTGGCGGGGCGTCGTGGAAGAATATCGCGATTTTCTTCCAGTGGATGACAAAACTCCGGTGGTTTCTCTGCAGGAAGGCAATACCCCCCTGGTATTTGCACCCAACATCTCCGATATGGTGGGTGCAGAGGTGTATCTCAAACTGGAAGGGAGCAATCCTACAGGATCTTTCAAGGACAGGGGCATGGCGATGGCCATGACAAAAGCTCGTGAGGAAGGATCAGAGGCAGTCATGTGCGCCTCCACCGGTAATACGTCAGCTTCGGCTGCTGCTTATGCAGCCCGATGCGGAATTAGATGCGTGGTCCTTATTCCTGATGGAAAGATCGCGCTGGGCAAATTGGCCCAGGCTTTGATATACGGAGCCCAGGTTTTGGCTGTGGAGGGCAATTTCGACCAGGCCCTGAATCTGGTCAAGGAAATTACCTCGAGATACCCGGTAACCCTGGTTAACTCCCTGAATCCCTTCCGCATCGAAGGTCAGAAGACGGGGGCATTTGAGATCTGCGACCGCCTGGGTAAAGCCCCTGATTATTTGGCAATCCCGGTGGGCAACGCCGGCAACATAACCGCCTACTGGAAAGGATTTATGGAATACCAGAAAAAAGGGGTCGTTGACAACCTCCCCAAAATGCTGGGATTCCAAGCTGAAGGCGCTGCTCCCATTGTGCGCCGGGAGATAGTACTGAATCCTGAGACTGTGGCGACTGCCATCCGGATCGGGAATCCTGCCAGCTGGACGTCGGCCGTGGAAGCGGCCCACCAGTCAGCAGGATCCATATCGGCGGTTACCGACGAGGAAATCCTCGCAGCTTACCAGATGGTAGCCCGCAAGGAAGGAATATTCGTAGAACCAGCCTCGGCTGCTTCCATTGCCGGGGTTTTGAAAAAGGGTGCCCGTAAGCAGTTCCAGCCCCAGCATAAGATCGTCTGTGTGCTTACCGGCCACGGATTAAAGGACCCCGACATCGCAGTAAAAAGCGCCAGCATTGAGCCTCAGCGAGTGGCAAATGATGAAGCTGCAGTCATAAAGGCAATATTTGGATAAAACCATTAATCGAGGATGCCAAGAAGGAGTGAAATTACGTCATGGGGCTAGTGGTACAAAAGTTTGGAGGAAGCTCCGTAGCCAACATTGAACGGATAAGAAACGTGGCCAGTCGGGTTGTTGAAGAAAAGAAACGCGGCCATAAGGTGGTCGTGGTGGTTTCTGCCATGGGGGATCTTACCGACGACTTGATTTCCCTGGCGCATCAAACGGGCCCGAAATTATCCGAACGCGAGATGGACATGCTGCTGACTACCGGGGAACAGCAATCCGCTGCCTTGCTGGCTATGACCCTCGACAATATGGGATCAGAAGCCATATCCCTTACGGGATGGCAGGCTGGGGTCATGACCGATCCCGTCCATGCCAAAGCCCGCATTACGGGCATTAACCCGGAGCGGGTCCACCAGGAACTAAATGGAGGTCGCATAGTTGTTATGGCCGGTTTTCAGGGGCTTTCTCCGAATGGGGACTTAACAACCTTGGGCCGCGGCGGATCAGACACGACCGCGGTAGCTCTGGCAGCGGTCTTAAGAGCTGATATTTGCGACATATATACTGATGTTGATGGGGTATACAGTGCGGATCCCCGACTAGTTCCGGATGCCAGCAAACTGGATTTTGTTTCCTACGAAGAGATGATGGAACTGGCCAGCCTCGGCGCAGGAGTTCTGCAGCCCCGGGCGGTGGAATTCGCCATGATCTACAATGTCCCCGTTCAGGTAAGATCAAGCTTCAGCCGCGAACCCGGCACCTTAGTTATGGAGGGAAATAAGATGGAAAAAGACAGAATTGTAACCGGTGTCGCCCACGACCTGAATGTGGCCAAAGTTGCCTTGTATGATGTGCCTGATCGACCGGGAATCGCCAGCAAGATCTTTCAGGCTTTGGCCGACAACGGTATCAACGTCGATATGATTGTCCAGGCGGATATGCGGGATGGTCGCAATGATATTGCATTTACAATCGCCAAGGACGATTTGCCGCAGGCTCTTCCGGTGGTGGAATCAATTGCCAGAGATATCGGGGCTTCCGGTACTTCCTTCGGCAAGGATCTGGCCAAGGTATCAATCGTTGGGGCGGGAATGAACAGTCATCCCGGGGTTGCTGCATCCATGTTTACTACTCTGGCCAAGGAAGGCATCAACATTCACATGATCAGCACCTCTGAAATCAAGGTTTCATGTATAATCGATGCGGATATGATAAAAAAAGCCGCCAACGCGATCCATCGACAGTTTAAACTGTAAACAGGAAGTACCATCAGGAGGGATTTACCTGCAAGAGGATCAAAAAGGCTTGATCATAGTGATAACCGGACCCGGCAAAGGTAAAACCACCGCAGCTTTCGGGCAGGCACTGCGTATGGTGGGGCACGGGGGCAGGGTATTAGTGATCCAGTTTTTGAAAGGGCGGGCTTCGGGTGAAGTGCTGGCTGCCAAGGAGATCCAGGGCTTCACGGTTCTGCAATTTGGGGATCAGCTTTTTATCGATCTTCAAAATCCTAAACCGGAAGACCGGGAAATGGTCCGCAAGGGTTGGGAGGCCGCTTGGCAGGCAGCAGCGGGACACGATTACGAAATGATCGTACTTGACGAAATCAACGTTGCCTTGGCATATGGCTTGATATCAGTGGATGAATTCCGTGAACTGTTGAAGTCCAGAGCTTCAGGCGTTCACCTGGTGTTGACAGGTCGCAGTGCACCCCCGGAGATAATTGATCTGGCGGATATCGTCAGCGAGATCCACGAGGTCAGGCACCATTACCGCCAGGGGTTTCCTGCGATAAAAGGCATAGAATATTGAATAT
>CAZDND010000020.1:0-1998 GCA_964506825.1 uncultured Syntrophothermus sp. | reverse complement strand
GCAGCCAGGTCGTCTCTTTATTGTAAAGGGGGGAAGGTTATGTCAATGGCCCGGCGGGTGATAGCTGGAGCGATTCTTCTTTTGCTTGCAGGCGGAGCATACTATGCTTACCAAACCCTGAATCCTGATCAGGAAAATGTTATCAGGGCTGCCGGCACTATTGAGGCGACTTTGGTTAAACTCAATTCCCGGACGGCAGGCACTCTGAAGACGGTCAATGTTCAGGAAGGCGACCAGATGTCTCCGGGAGACTTGGCGTTTGAGATCACCCGTGACGATCTGGCGGCTGCTCGTGAAAGGGATGCCACGACCGTGACCAAGGCCCAAGCCCAGTTGAGTGATCTGCTGTCAGGAGCACGGCAAGCGGAAATTAAAGAGTTGGAGGCCATGGTCGCCACTGCTCGTGCCAGTGCCGAAAAAGCGGATCAGGATCTGCTGACTCGTGAAGCCCTATATGCACAAGACGGATTATCCCAGGAGGAACTGGAAAAATTCCGACTAAATGCCGAGGTCGGGAAAAACCAGGTCGCAGCCGCTGAGGCGCGTTTAGCCCTGGCTATGTCCGGCAGCCGGACTGGAACCATCAATGCCGCCCGGGCGGAAGTGGAGCGCAGCCGGGCGGTCCTGAAAGCCTCCGAAGCCGCGGTGGCAGACCTGAAGGTCACATCACCCTTAAAGGGCATAGTTGTGAACCGTAATTACGAACCAGGCGAATTTGTCACTATGGGAGCTACGGTGGTGACCGTAGCGGATCTGGACGATCTATGGATCAAGCTTTATATCCCCACGGATGATCTGCCGTCGATCGCATTGGGACAGAAGGTCGAATTTACTGTAAGTGGGCATGACAAGACTTTTCAAGGCACTGTGGCGCAGATTGCATCCCAGGGGGAATTCACACCCCGAACCATTCAGACGGCCAAGGAAAGAACCAATGTAGTATTTGAGGTTAAGGTCACAGTGGACGACTCCCAAAAAATTCTCAAGCCAGGTATGCCCTGCGATGCCATTTTTGTGAAGGAAGATCCCAATGATTGAGATTAGTGGTTTGAACAAGTCTTTCCGGAAGGTGACTGCGGTCCAGGATTTAAGTCTTAAGGTGGAACGGGGACAGATATTTGGATTGGTCGGACCGGATGGAGCTGGCAAAACCACCTTGATGCGCATGATATGCGGGCTGATCGTACCTGATACCGGCAAAATCCGTTTATTTGCAGGTCAGTCCCCCGGGGATGCAGTCAGCGATCAATTTGGATATATGCCTCAGAGATTCAGCTTGTACGGGGACTTGACTGTTCAAGAAAACATCGATTTTTTTGGCCGACTTTTTGGCCTGAACCGGAAGACTATCGAACAAAGAGCGCAAGAAATCCTGGAAATAACTCGGCTCAGGGAATTTGCACATCGGTTGGCGGACGACCTGTCCGGAGGTATGCGGCAGAAACTGGCCCTGACCTGCGCTCTGATCACCCGGCCGCCCCTGCTGATTCTTGACGAACCCACCTATGGTGTGGATCCTCAGATCCGCAAGGAATTCTGGCGAATCCTATATCGCCTGAACCGCGATGGGGTTACGGTTCTGGTTTCGACTCCCTACATGGATGAGGCTGAATTATGCCACCGGGTGGCGATAATGGACCAGGGCCGGGTGGTGGCGGTGGATTCGCCGGCTGCCCTTAGGAAAATGATTCCATACCGTATGCTGGAGGTCAGATGCGACACCCGCGACCCCAGCACTTTTGAAGATGTCAAGGAAGTACTTGAGTCATCATTTTTTGGTGACCGGTTTCATCTGGCGGTGGATGACGTGGCCTTGGCAAAGCCGTTGATAAGAGATGTGTTGTTAGGTTCAGGAGTAAAACTGGTTTCCATCCATGAGATCCAGCCAGCCATGGAGGATGTTTTTATCGCACTTACCAGAAAGGCCGGTCATCCATGACCCCAGTGATAGATATTAAGGATCTGACCAAGATATTTGGGGATTTTACCGCCGTGGAC
>CAZDND010000019.1:0-17359 GCA_964506825.1 uncultured Syntrophothermus sp. | reverse complement strand
GATGACATGATCAGCATCTGTTATACCAGTGGAACCACCGGAAAACCCAAGGGAGCTATGCTCACCCACAAAAACCTGGTCAACGGAGCATGGGTCAATGCCGTTAACACCTCTCTCGACTGTGATGCCAATTTTATTGCAGTTATACCGATGTTCCATATTACCTGCATGAACGATCTGCTCAACGCGCCTATGTTCCTGGGTTGTCAGTTGAACATCATGGCACGGTTTGATATCGAAAGTTTCCTGCAGGCGATCGAGAGATATAAAGTGAATACCACGGTCATAGCTACTCCCATCCTCATCATGATGGCCCATCATCCAGCCTTCGGAAAGTATGACATTTCCAGTCTGACCACACTTGGCCTCGGGGGAGCCCTGTTGCCCGTGGCGGTAGCTGAACAATTCCTGGCTATGGGCATTCAGCTGACGGACGGGTATGGCATGAGCGAGACCACGGCCACTACGGTCATGAACCCCAGGGATGGGCAGGTGTTTGGCAGCATCGGCTTGCTGTGTCCGCAGATGGATTTGCGGATCGCGGACGTGAAGGACCTGGATCGTGACGTGGCCATCGGTGAGGAAGGAGAACTCTGGGTTAAGGGAGCCAGCAACGGCATAGGTTATTGGAACGACCCTGAGGGCTCTGCAGAGACATTCCTGGAGGGCGGTTGGGTGCGCACCGGAGACATCGTCAAGATGGATGAAAGAGGATATCTATATGTCTGCGGCCGTCTGAAGGAAATGATCAAGGTCAACGCCTACAGCGTTTTCCCGGCCGAGGTAGAAGAATATATGTATGGCCACCCGGCGATCATGGAGTGCTGCGCCATTGGGATCCCCCACGAGGCCAAGGGTGAGGAAGTCAAACTGTTCGTAGTCCTGAAGCCCGATTATGCAGGCAAGATTACGGAACAGGAACTGATCGATTGGGCCAAAGAACAGATGGCACCCTACAAGTATCCCCGGACCATCGAATTCCGGACCAGCTTGCCCAAGGGGGCTACAGGCAAGGTCCAGCGCAAGGACCTGGTGGCAGAAGAAAAGGCCAAGCGCGGATAGACAATCGATGATCAAACGGTAACTCGAATCAGGCTATGGCCCCGGGAATCCAGAGATTTCCGGGGTCTGGTTTTTTTAAAAGTGTGATGATTATCATGAGGAAATCACTTATCCAGGCGGCAGATATTCAATAACCCCTGAGATTAGGTTGTTTACCGCTGGTTTTTATGGATACCCGGCAATCACCGATTTGCCCGGAGCAAAAAATATGGTCCATCCGTGATGAAAAAATGGTAAATTACTTAAGAAGAGTTGATGAAGCAGGATCAAGTTAGCTGTTGAAAGCTTGGCATTCGTATTATAATTAGTTGGGTGCGGATCACTAACGAGTGTATTAAATAGGAGTGCAAAGATGAATAAGACTGGATTTGACAATGAAAAATACTTGCGGATGCAATCGCAGAAAATCCTGGAGCGGATCCAGTTTTTTGGGGGGAAGCTTTATTTGGAGTTTGGCGGAAAACTCTTTGATGATTACCACGCTTCCCGGGTACTGCCAGGATTTAAACCCGACAGCAAGGTCAAGATGTTGCTGGAGCTCAAGGATCAGGCGGAGATCGTCATTGCCATTTCTGCAGAGGACATCGAAAGAAGTAAGCGCCGTGGGGATTTTGGAATCACCTATGACCTGGAAGTCATGCGCCTGATCGATGCTTTCCACGAAATCGGATTATATGTGGGCAGCGTGGTCATCACCCTATACCGTTCGCAGTATTCAACAGATATTTTTGAAAAACGACTTCAGGCTTTGGGGGTTAAAGTCTACCGGCACTATCCGATCCCGGACTATCCTGCCAACATCCCCATCATCGTCAGCGAGGCGGGATATGGGAAAAATGAATTTATTGAAACCACCAGACCCCTGGTGGTAGTATCGGCACCCGGACCGGGGAGCGGGAAAATGGCCATCTGCCTTTCACAGCTCTACCATGAGTATGAGCGGGGAGTACAGGCGGGATATGCCAAATTTGAAACCTTCCCCATATGGAATCTGCCCCTGAAGCATCCGGTCAACGTCGCTTACGAGGCAGCCACCACCGATCTGAATGATGTTAATATGATTGATCCCTTCCACCTGGACGTTTACGGTACCAAAGCCGTGAACTACAATCGGGATATTGAGGTTTTCCCCTTACTGAATGCGATATTTGAAAAGATTGCCGGTAAATCCCCCTATCACAGCCCAACGGATATGGGCGTCAACATGGCTGGGTACTGCATCACCGACGATGAGTTGGTCCGGAAAGCAGCGGAGCAGGAGATCATCCGGAGATACTACAAAACAAGGTGCGCGCAGCTCCAGGGCCTGGCAGAAAAATCAGAAATATACCAACTGGAGCTCTTGCTGAGCAGTTTGGGAATATCTTCGAAAAACCGGCCGGTGGTGGAAGCGGCATTAAAACGTGCTGAGGCTACAGGCGGGCCTGCAGTAGCCCTGCAGTTGAATGACGGACGTATCGTGACTGGCAAGACCACTTTTCTTTTGGGGGCCTCAGCGGCTCTGCTGTTAAATGCACTGAAAGAATTGGGAGGGTTAAGCCATAATATGCTTCTGATATCTCCCAACGTCATAGAACCGATCCAAGCCTTGAAATTGCAGCATATGGGTGACCTCAGTCCAGTCCTGCATGCAGAGGAGATCCTGATAGCTCTGGCAATTTCGGCCACCATGAATCCAGCGGCGGAGCTGGCTATGCGCCAGTTGTCAAAATTGCGAGGTTGCGAAGCGCATTCTACCGTGATCCAGTCCGGGGTGGATGAGAACGTTTTCCAGAAGCTGGGCATCAACATCACCTGCGAAGCACAATACCAATCCAATAAGATGTATCACCAATAACGACCTGTGCTAAAACCAGTCTTTCCAAGTTTCACCATTTGTAGCGGATGTTTTGGGCAGAAAGGACATTTTGCCGGTTGCAGTCAGCGGGTACCTGGTTAGGATCTACCCTGGGGCTGCATAGATGCGACAAGTCCCTCCTAGCCGGAGGGGCGTTTATTTTTACTGTGGATTTAAATAATCCCTGATGTTGCCACTGCTTCATGAGCAGTGGTTTCTTATTTGGCATCAGTGCTTGAATTATGTTCGCGATTTCGGGGATATCATAGAATATTTAACCATTTTGCGATAGAGGGTGATTCTGGATATCCCCAATTCCTGGGCGGTCTCGTTCCGGCTGTTATTGTGTTTGCGCAGGCAGTTTCTGATGGTTTGTTCTTCCAACGATGTTCTTTTAGCCTGGAGGCCCGAATCTGCAGCTGCGTTGGCCGATGATCTCATTTGGGGAGGAAACAACGCAGCTGTCAAAGAGGTGATGGGAGACATATTGATGGCGCGCTCGATAACGTTGCTCAGTTCCCGAACATTTCCGGGCCATTCGTAGTTCAACAACAGATCCCGCGCGTCAGGGTCAAGACCGGTGATTTCTTTTCCCAGTTGGGGGCTGATGTACTCAATGAAATGTTGGACAAGTTCCGGAATATCATCCCGCCTTTCCCGCAAAGGCGGGATTTTGATATCCATTACCCCCAAGCGGTAATAGAGATCAAGGCGAAAATTCCCCAACTTGACTTGTTCCAGGAGATTTTTGTTGCTGGCCGCAATGATGCGGACATTAATTGGGATGACTTCCCGACCGCCCAAGCGAACCACGGTGCCGTCCTCGATGCAGCGCAGGAGTGAACCCTGCAAATCCAGCGGAATCTCCCCGATTTCGTCCAGAAATATCGTGCCCTGATCAGCGAGCTCAAACTTGCCGGGGTTTCCTCCCTTGCGGGCCCCGGTAAAGGCGCCTTCCTCGTAACCGAATAATTCGCTGGATATCAGTTCCCTGGGCAGGGCGGCGCAATTGACGGCGAAGAAAGGCTCTTTGGAACGGTTGCTGGCATTGTGGATTGCCTGGGCGAACATATCTTTCCCAACCCCGCTTTCACCCAGCAGCAATACGTTAGAGTCCGATTTAGCCGCCATTTCAGCGCAGCTCAGGGCGTACTTGAAGTGAATATTCCGCCCGATAATTTGGTCGAAGAAAATTTTGGCCCGGGCACCGGAGACTCTTTCAATCAAGCGCCGGTACTGCTGGATAGGTTGAAGAATGACCACGGTGCCAACGACCTGGTGGTTGTTTTCTGTCAGGGGAGTACAGCTGACGGCTGCCTTGACCAAGTTGGCCTTCTGCCGTATAACCAGAGGTTCGTTTAAGATCCTGCGGTTACTGAATATTTTGGAGAAAAATAAGTCGTTATCTGGCTGCATGATATCCTCGAGAATCCTGCCGATTGAATCGGAGTATTCGATCCCCAGAGTGCGAGCTGCAATGAGATTGAGGTGAGTGATGTGGTGCTGGTGATCCAAGGTCAGCACTCCATCTGACATGGATTCCATAATAGCTGTCTTATGCAGATTGGACATTTCACTTTGATGCAGAGAGCTTTGCAGGGCAATCTGTCGTTCAATGGCAGCCGAAGCGGCTAAAACCATCCCCAGGGTATGGCTATTTACCAGGTTGATCGGTCCGGATACTCCCAGCAGCCCAAGCAGGGTGCCTTTTTCGTCGAAGATCGGTGATGAAGCGCTGCAGGCGTAGGCGGCCACCCGGCAATAATTTTCATATCCTAGGAATTGGACCGGTTTTTGGGACACTATAGCCAACGAGCCGGTGTTGGTTCCCATCACCCCTTCTGACCAGTTGGATCCTTCAACCAGATTGGCTATATTGGCAAATTCCAGAGCTTGCCTGCTGCCCGTTCGGCTGAGGACATAATTGTCGCAGTCTTCCAGAAAGAAGATAAAATCATGTTCCATCATGTATTTTTGCAGGTATCTGATCATCACCGTACCCTGTTCCATAAGGGATAGGTTCTGACCTTTCCTCGCTTCAAGTTCCGATTGACTTAGGAGCACTTCACATCGGGGCTTGTAGGGATCCACGCCATATTTCTTACAACGGGCCCAGGATTCCCGTATCTCATGAGAAATTTCAATTCCTTGGCAATGACCGGTATCATGCAGCGACTTCCAGATGCGAAGCATTTCTTTCATGATAAAGTTCCCCTTTCCCATTCATCGGCACACAATTATCATGATTATTTCATTTGTGAAACATAAATAGCAACTGAAAAGTCACTCTGGAGGCATAAACGGACTGATATTATACAGAAATGTTTCAATGTATCAACCTGCGATGTTAATAAAGTGAATCAAAAGGGGATATAAATGTAAAAGGTGCCTGCCAAATCGCCGGTTAGCCGGGGCCGGGTACATACTGCCAAGCTGGCACAGATTTTGCATTACATTGTGATAATTCGATTTGTTTTAAACAAATCAAAAAGAGAGGGGAGAAATAATGTCATCTATCTATGAAAGCAGGTTCTGGCTCAAAAACTACGACTGGAAAACCGAGGGTTCCCTGCGGTATCCCAAATTCCCAGCATATTCACTCCTGAGAAACGCCAGCACTTATCAGCCCCATAAGGCAGCTACCTGGTTCTATGGCGCCGAGATTACCTTTAATGAGCTTTATCAAAAATGTACCCGGTTGGCTAATGTTCTGGTGGAAAAAGGGGTGAAAAAAGGGGACCGGGTTGGCATCCTGCTTCCCAATTGTCCGCAATTCGTTATCGCTTACTGGGCCATCAACATGGCTGGCGGAATTATCGTAAATATCAATCCCCTGTATACCAGTGATGAATTAAAATTTATATTTGAAGACACCACTCCGGCTGCGTTGATAACCTATGATGCTATGCTGCCCCTGGTCAAACCCTTGAACAAAGCTTCCAAGACACCGATTGCGGCTATTTTTGTATCTAAATTGTCCGATTTTATGGCAGGAACACCAATCAGCACGGCGGCTGACCTTGGTTTGGAGGAAGGGTACTATCATTTCTGCGAAGTCCTGAAAACAGATAAGAAGTGGGCTCCTCCCCTGGTTGATATCAGACCGGATGACCCTATGGTCATTCAGTATACTGGAGGAACCACCGGGTTTCCAAAAGGGGCGCTGCTGACCAACTCCAACATTGTCGCTGGATCCATTGGAATATGGAGATGGTGTTCGGATTACGTAGACAGCCAGAGTTACGATCGGCGGCGGGTTCTAAGCATCATACCCTTCTGCCACATTTATGGAGAAACTGCCTACGGTTCATGTGGCTACCATGGTAATTCTGCCAAGATTTGAGCCGAACGAAGTATTTGACACCCTGAACAAATTCGAAAACATCTCCTACTGGCCGGCCGTTCCCACCATGCTGCAAGCACTCTTTTATAATCCCCGGGTGGATGAAATAGACTGGCATGAAAAAATCGGGTATTGCGGATCGGGAGCCGCTCCAGCATCAATTGAATTGATCAAGAAATGCCGCAACTACGATTTCAACTTCGCTGAAGGATGGGGTATGAGCGAAACCTGTGCTACCGGGCTTGGGTCTCCAGGACAAGGGAATCACAAACCGCTCAGCGTGGGTATTCCCATGACTGATTACACCATCAAGATCGTTGGCGAAGATGGCAGCGAAATGCCGCTGGGCGAGCGTGGAGAGATTTGGATCAAGGGTCCCACTGTGATGAAAGAGTACTGGAATCGGCCGGAAGAGTCAAAGAATGCTTTTAGCGAGGATGGCTATCTAAAAACCGGCGACGTGGCCTACATGGATGAAGATGGGGTGGTCTTCATTGTTGACCGCACCAAGGACATGATCATTGCCGGCGGGTACAATATCTATCCCCAGGATGTGGACAGCGCTTTGCTCAGAAATCCCAAAGTAGCTGATGCAATGACCATCGGGGTTCCCGATGAATATCGCGGCGAGACTGTGAAATCCTTTGTGGTGCTGGTACCAGGGCAGACGGCTACCCCAGAGGAATTGTCCAACTGGTGCCGCGAGCTTTTGGCCGCATATAAGATACCCAGAATAATTGAGTTCAGAACCGAACTGCCCAGGACCAATACCGGGAAAGCCCTGCGCAGGATCTTAAAAGAAGAAGAGAGCAACAAGCCAAAATAGCATAAAATCGAACGGGACAGATCTGACAGCCAGATGGTAGTGGCCTCAGAGTCGATTTCCCCAACAGTAAAAAAATGCCTCGTGAAGCCGGAAATCCGTGAGATATCCGGCTTCACGTTTTTACATAAGCTGCCCGCAGACTAAAGGGCCAGAGCCCGGCGGGATTTAGCTGAAAGGGATCCAGCGGATCGATATTAGGACCAGCACAAGATACTCCGATGGGCAGACCAGGACAACATATTTGTACTTTGATAATTGTGTACGCAATGCTAGAATATCCACAGGAGCCTCGACTCGTAGGTTAAAGTGATCGGTAACAAATCGAAAGGGGGCAGACTATTGAAAAGGGTCAGTAAACGGTTCACATTTCTGATGGCGATGCTCATGATTGTATCGTTGATGGTGGCAGGTTGCGGGAAGAGTTCTACCGACCAACCGGCTGCAGACACCGCTTCGGTAATCAAGGTAGGCGTGTATGAGCCTCTGACTGGAACCAATGCCGCCGGTGGCCAGATGACACTTGAGGGTATTAGAATTGCCAACCAACTCTACCCAGAGGTATTGGGGAAAAAGGTCGAACTTGTTGTGGTGGACAACAAGAGTGAGAAACAAGAGGCCGCCAATGCAGTTGCCAGATTAGTCAGCCAGGATAAGGTCAATGTCATCGTGGGCAGTTACGGCAGCTCCGTTTCCATGGCCGGAGGCCCGGTGGCCAAGGAGGCTAAGGTGCCGGTGATCGGTTGTTCGCCCACCAATCCGGCTGTGACTTTGGGCAACGATTACTACTTCCGGGTATGTTTTATCGATCCATTCCAGGGGACAGTAATGTCTAATTTCGCCAGCCAAACCCTGGGAGCCAAAACCGCAGTGATTATCCAGGATGTTCAGCAGGATTATTCCGTAGGCCTTTGCAACTATTTTGAAAAGGCTTTCAAGGCCACTAACGGAGACTCTTCCATACTGGCTAAGCTGAATTACAACACTGGTGATAAAGATTTTTCCGCCCAGCTTACGGAAGCAAAATCCAAAAATCCGGACGTCATCTTTGCACCCGGCAATTTTCTCGAGTGTGGCTTAATGGTCGCCAAAGCTCGTGAGATGGGCATAACTGCCCCCATGCTTGGTGGAGATACCTGGGAGGCAACGGAATTCCTGGACCAGGTCAAAGCTGACAAGGATATCTATTTCAGCACCCATTTTGATGCTGACCACCCTGTGACCGCGGTATCCGATACTTTCATAACCGCATTTAAAAAAGCTTATCCCGATAAAGAAGTAAACGCCTTTGGCGCCCTGGGATTTGATGCATACAAACTGGCACTGGATGCCATCACCCGCGCCAATTCCGCTGATCCTGTTGCGATCAGGGATGCCCTGGCTCAGACCACCAACTTTGAAGGCGCTACCGGGATCATTACCCTGGATGAGAACCGTGATGCTACCAAGACGGCCATCATCAAGAAAGTCGTGGACGGAAAGTTTGTGTTTGATAGCAAAGTTGACCCCAAATAGGATGAAGTTATGCTATGTACTCCTCTCTTGCGATGCAAGAGGGGAGTATATATTTTTTTAGCAGGCACGATTACCAATCATAAGGCCAAGAATAATAGAAGGAGCTGGTTTCCTTGTCTGCGGACATCTTCCTGCAGAACATAGCCAACAGCATAACCCTGGGCAGTTTGTATGCCCTGATAGCTATTGGATATACCATGGTATATGGAATACTGCGGCTGATCAACTTTGCTCATGCGGATCTGCTGATGGTGGCAGCCTATATTGCTTTCTATGGAATAGTAATGTTCAGTGTTCCCTGGTGGTTAGCTTTTGCCATCGCCATCGCCCTTACCACCCTGCTGGGAGTAGGTATCGAAAAAGCTGCCTACCGTCCCTTACGCAATGCACCCCGCATATCGGTGCTGATATCAGCCATCGGGGTGTCTTTCTTATTGGAAAATCTGGGAATCGTGGCGATCGGTGCCCGTCCCAAATCCTTTCCCCGGCCTGAAGAGTTGGTCTGGAACCTTCATGTAGGCAACATCTCGTTTTTATCCCTGACCATCATCATCCCGGTGGTGACCCTGATCTTGCTGCTGCTGGTTACTTATATGGTGAAAAAGACCAAAATAGGCATGGCTATGCGAGCAGTATCCCGTGACTTCGAAACTTCCAGTCTGATGGCTGTTAATGTAAATAAGGTTATCACTGCAACCTTTGCGGTTGGCTCGGGGTTAGCCGCAATCGGCGGTATATTGTGGAGTATGCAATACCCCCAGATAGATCCTCTTATGGGGGTTTTTCCGGGGCTAAAATGCTTTATCGCGGCAGTCATGGGTGGTATCGGCAGCATACCGGGAGCCATGCTGGGGGGGTTCGTTCTAGGTTTTTGCGAAGTCTTTCTGGTGGGGTTCTTCCCGGCAGCCTCCGGTTATCGCGATGCCTTTGCCTTCATCATTCTGATATTGATCCTGCTATTCCGTCCGGGAGGCATCCTGGGCGAAAATGTTGTGGAGAAGGTGTAGACCATGGTTAAAAGAAAAAGCAGCAAAAATATACTAAGCGTTGCCGTGATTGTTATGTCCTGCGGACTGCTGTTCCTGGCGCAAAATTATCTCAGTGTTTTCCAGATACGAATCCTCAATCTGGCAGCCATTTACGCTATCCTGGGCCTAAGCATGAATCTGGTGCTGGGATTCACGGGGATGTTTTCACTGGGACACTCGGGATTTATGTGCGTTGGAGCTTATACCGCCGCCATCCTTACCATGTCACCGGCCAGCAAAGAGCTGATTTATTATATGAAACCAATCGTACCAGTCCTGGCCAACATTGAGTGGCCCATTTTCCCGGCCATCATCGCTGCCGGATTGGTGGCAGCACTTTTTGGTTTTCTGATCGGTATCCCAGCCCTGCGGTTACGGGACGATTACCTGGCCATCGCGACTTTGGGATTCGCCGAGATCATTCGCATCGTGGTTACGAATACGGTTTCCATAACCAATGGATCCCTGGGACTGAAAAATATACCCTCCATCAACAGCATCTGGGTATATTGGGGCTGCGCCATCATCACCGTGCTGGTGCTCAAACGAATTATCACCAGTAGTTGGGGATATGCTTTTCGGGCCATCAGAGACAACGAAATCGCAGCTGAGGCCATGGGGATCAGCATTTTTAAGCACAAACTGATTTCTTTCACTATCGGTGCATTTTTCGCCGGAATTGCTGGCGCGCTGACGGGCTTTCTGATCACATCGGTGGATCCAACCATGTTCAGATTTCTGTTTACCTTTCAGATCCTGTTGATCGTAGTGCTGGGGGGTATGGGCAGCCTGACCGGTACTGTGGTATCAGCATTGGTTGTAACCATCATGATGGAAGTATTGCGGGTGGTGGAGCAGCCGATCAGCCTGTTGGGCTTAAACATCCCGGGATTATCGGGAATGCGGATGGTCATATTTTCGATTCTGCTGCTGCTGGTGATCCTTTTCTATCGCCGGGGTCTGATGGGGACCAAGGAGTTCAATTGGGACTGGATCCTGGATCGTTGGAAATTTTTTAGATCCAGGGAGCGGGGTGAATCAGCATGAGTGAAATGACCTTGCGGACGGACAGAATTACCATGGAATTTGGAGGTTTGCGGGCGGTATCTGAACTATCTCTGGAAATTGAGCCCGGGGCCATCGTGGGCTTGATTGGCCCTAATGGCGCCGGAAAAACCACGGTGTTCAATATGATCACTGGAGTCTACAAGCCAACTTCGGGACGGATCTATTTCCAGGGGCAGGAGATCAGCGGCATGAAAGCCGACAAGATTACTGCCCAGGGTATTGCCCGTACTTTTCAGAACATACGTCTCTTCGATTCCATGACCGTGTTGGAAAATGTTCTGATCTCCAAACATGTAAGGATGAAGTCCAACTTGTTTGAAGCGATCGCCGGACTGCCCCGTTATAATCGTGCTCGTGACCGCAATTATGAAGAATGCATGCAGCTGTTGCAGAAGGTCCAGTTGGATGACGTTTGGGATGAAGCGGGCACCTCGCTGCCATACGGTAAGCAGCGCCGACTGGAGATCGCCCGTGCGTTGGCTACTGAACCCAGCCTCCTGCTTTTGGATGAGCCGGCAGCCGGCATGAATCCGGCTGAATCAATGGAGTTGATGAATTTTGTGGCCCGTATCAGGGATGAGTTCAACTTAACCATCCTGATGATAGAACACCACATGGAGGTAGTTATGGGGGTATGTGAGAAGATTTATGTGATGGATTACGGAGTGACCTTGGCTCAGGGTAATCCAGCCGAGATCCAAAACGATCCCAAGGTCATTGAAGCTTATCTCGGGGCGGTGGATATAGATGCTGAAAATTAATGACCTGCAGGTATATTACGGCGGAATCCATGCCTTGGCCGGGGTTTCCCTGAGGGTTCCGGAGCACCGCATTGTAACCCTGGTAGGAGCCAACGGGGCTGGCAAGAGCACTTTGCTCAGGGCCATCTGCAATTTGGTGCCCACTGCATCAGGCAGCATATCCTTCAGGGATAACGAGATAACTGGCCTGAATACGGTAGATATAGTCAAGAAGGGCATTACTATGGTGCCCGAAGGCCGGAAAATATTCGCAA
The DNA here is from genome assembly GCA_964506825.1 of uncultured Syntrophothermus sp. Classification (GTDB taxonomy): domain Bacteria; phylum Bacillota; class Syntrophomonadia; order Syntrophomonadales; family DTU052; genus JAAYDA01. The sequence goes on along the minus strand of CAZDND010000019.1, from coordinate 5,668 downwards.
ATTTGACCGTGCTGGAAAACCTGCAGATGGGCGCCTATGCACGAAATGACAAGGACGGAATCGATAAGGACATACAAGAGATGTACGGCCTTTTCCCACGTCTGAAGGAAAGGGTTTGGCAGGTGGCGGGAACCCTGTCCGGCGGGGAGCAGCAGATGCTGGCAATCGCCCGGGCACTCATGTCCCGGCCGGCGCTGTTGATGATGGATGAACCTTCTCTGGGATTAGCACCGCTGTTGGTAAAAGAAGTGTTTCGCATCATCAAAGACATTCACAGCAAGGGGATGACCATTCTGCTCATCGAACAAAATGCCACGGCTGCTTTGCAGATCGCAGATTACGGTTATGTGCTGGAAACAGGACAGATCGTTCTGGAGGGTCCGGGGCGGGAACTGGCGGTTAATGAAGAGGTGCGCAAAGCATACCTGGGCAAAGCCTGATTGGTCGCCTGCTGCTGGGAAAGTGCATATGGCTGTACCCTCAATGATTAGGAGACAGCGAAGAACCCACTGGAACCTATTTTGGCAGATATCTGAAAACCAAACAGGGATGCGGGCTCGATAACCAGATCCGATTAGATGATCCTCCGGATGAGAGGAGCCGTCAAAGCTATCCCAAAGCCATCCCGAAGCCATTACCGGATCCATCATTATGAAGCAGCAATGAATCCCGTCGTACGAGGGGATTTCATTGCTTGCAGCAGGGAGTTCGAGCATGTTAAAGAAAATCTTTACCCCGAGACTGGCGGAAATCATCGGGGGTACCCATCTAAGAAATGACGTTTTACCAGTGTGGCTGGTAGAAAGTTCTATTGAAATCCAGAAAATGTTTAATCCGGACATCAATGAGGCCAACCTGATAATTGTCAGCACCAACCTGGATTATCTCAGTGAAATCATCTGGGGCCAGGATGTCGAAGTTGCCACCGGCGTTAAATCCTTAGGCAACTCAAGTTTTGTGCTGCTGCATAACGTTTACCAGAACGGACGACTTTGTGCCCGAGGTCAGGTAACCTTCATTCATTACGATTATGCTGCCGGTGTTCCGAAATCCATTCCCCAGAAGATTCGTCTCAAGCTGGAGGAGCACCTGACAGAGGAATAGAGGCTTTGGCAGCCGGGGGATCACCCCCCCGGCTCTGCTATCTGCCCTTGGTTATTCCTTCGTAAGTTGCCTTTAATTCTTTGATAACTTCCGGATTGGTAAAGGTTGCTACATTGTTGGAGAAATCATGAGTATCAATTCCTATTCGGGCCTGCTGGGCGGCGAATTTCCTTTGACACTTCTTTAGATCCATAAAGGCGCGATTGGGGGTATCGATATACTCGCATACTTTGGCCTTGGCTTTTTCCAATAACTGCTCTCCTGCAACCAATTCATCAAGAATGCCCATATCCAAAGCGATTGAGGCGGGTATCCTTTCACCTTTTAACATCACTTCCCGCCAGTTTCGGTTGGTTTCCAGTCCGAATTTAATTATCTCGCCGTGACAGGGTGACAGACCCATGCCTAGTTTTATCTCGGGCATGCCAACCTTGGCTTTAGGGTCATCAATCATCATCCGGTAATCACAGGCTTGGGTAAGAATCATGCCGGCAGCCGTAGCGTGGCCGTTTAAAGCCCCGATTACGGGTTTGGAGCAGGTGAAGAGTTTGTAGAAAACCTCTTCTTCGTGGCTGAAAAAGTCGATAATATGCTGGGGACTCTCAAAGCTGGAAAAAGTGCCGAGATCAAATCCGCTGGAAAAAATTCGGCCGGTGCCGGTCAAGACCAGGCCTTTCAACGCCTGCTCGGCGTTAACCCGATCAATCGCGATCTCGAGTCCTTTCAGAAGGTCAGCCGTAACGGAATTGACTGGTGGATTGTCGATAGTAAACACCGCTATGTTCTCTTGGATATCAATTTTGTATGACACGATTCAACCTCCAATAAATATGTGTTGGGTCAAGGTTAACATGCCGCTCCCATAGGAGGGCACCCTCATCTATCCTGGTCGATAAAGCCCACGCTAATAGCATATAGTGTCGGCTGGCTTTTGAAAAGAATATTAATGGGGGCATGATTAATACCATTTTTGACACCTCAGTGTTGGCCGGGTTATGATGGTCAAAGGGCCGTTCAACTTTTTGCTATAGATGTTGGAGGTTACATGAAGAAATATTTCATGGTGACATTGCTGGCTTTATTCATCGCCTTCTCATGGACAGATGTTGTTTACGCGACCAGAAGCATCGACGAGATAAGAACTGTGTGGGAAGAAATGCGTCCTGCTTATTTGGAAGAAATTTATTCGGAACAACCTTCCACCCATTTATCCTATCTATCCGGGAGATTAGCGGACGGGTTCCTGATGGACGGATTGAAGATGTCAAATTTCGTCAGGTATTTGGCGGGTATCCCCAGCGATTTGGAATTAGATCCGGTTTTGTGCCAACAGGCTCAATATGGATCGGTTTTATTGGCTGCCAGCGGCAAATTGACCCATACCCCGTCCAGACCGTCTGATATGGATGCGGCATTCTACCGCCAAGGTTACCAGGCGGCAAGCAGCAGCAATCTGATTAAATGGGATTGCACTCTGGCCGATTCGGTGGTGGAATATATGGCCGACAAAGGTAAAATAGCAACCCTGGCTCACCGGAGGTGGATTCTCAATCCGCAGATGAAGAGAACCGGATTTGGATGGGCAGAGGGGTATAGCTGCATGCAGGTTTTGGATGCCTCCCGGAAGGAAATATTCGACTATGACTATATTGCTTGGCCGAATGCCGGCTATGCCCCTTTGAGGGTACCGGCGACGGGTGGTGCAAATGCCTGCCTTCCAGATGACAATGCAGACCTGGCTTGGTCTTTAACGCTGAATCCTGAAAAATATGACAATACCAAAATTCAGGGGATCTCTGTGAGAATGGTCAAGGAGTCGGATGGATCGGTTTGGGAGTTCAATCAAAAAACCCAAGGGATCGATGAGCAATATTTTGAAGTTGAAACCCAGGGTTACGGGATCCCCTTTTGTATTATTTTCCAACCCGGCCAGACTGCTGGATACTGCGCCGGAGAGACCTATGATATCCAGGTAACCGGCATTGTAGATAGAAATGGCCAATCCTGCGAGATATCGTATTCAGTAACCTTCTTTGATCTGGAAGGATGATTGTCCGTAATTCAAGGGTTTCAAGGCAGTGGTGCAGATCACCCAGGCCTATGAATTGTATTTGCCCCCCGAAGGTGAAGAGACAAGGAAGGTATTTAAAAAAAAAGTTGCATTTTCATGCAGCTGGATATATAATCGTCATAAGTCTATTTCTGTAAATAGCAAACTCGCTGAAAAGCGGGGACGCAAAGCTAGAGGGGTTAAGGCGCAGAGCGCTATACCAGCCAGCTGCCGGAAAAGGGATACTTTGATTTAAGTAACCTCCTGCACTTGGCGGGGGGTTTTTTTAGTTTATTTGCCACAATCTAATAGGTTCGACAAAGGCAAACCTGTCGAAAGACAGGGACGCAAAGCCAAGGGTCTAAGGCATAACATGCTAGGATAGCCGGGTTGCCGTTAAGGTAGTTCATATTTGTGGACTGCGGCAACCGCCGCAGTTTTTTTGTTATAGGCCGGAATAAAGGGGGGGCTGCAGAAGATGATCAATATCATGATGGTTGAAACGGATGAGAATAAGGTAAATCAGATGCAGAGGTTGGTCGAGGCATCAGAAGAACCCTGGAATTTCTATAGCGCTGCAACCGCGGAGGCTTGTCTTGATTTGATGGAAAACCACTGGATGGATATAGTCATCCTGGACATCGATCTCCCCGACTGGGATGGGATGGAGCTGGCTCGGCAGATACGAGCCACGAATGGCTATGAGTTTGTGTGGATGATCCTGCTAAGCAATCATCAGATCCATGAATCCGAAGCCTATAGAAAGATCCGTTGTTATGATTACGTAGTGAAACCCTACGAGGTCAAAGAGATTTTCCAAACCGTGGAAATGCTCAGTCGCTACAAAATCACCGCGGTTGGGGAAGAAGACCAGGAGTACATCAGCTTCAGGCAGCGGGATCAGTATTTCAAGATCATGACCCGGGATATTTTATACATTGAGGTGGTCGGCAACAACTCCGCTTTGTACACTTACACCCAGTCCTTTTGCTTACGAAAGATGTCCCTGAAAAAGTTGAAGCTCATGCTGCCGAACTATTTTGTCCAGTGCCACAAGTCGTTCATTGTTAACCGAAATTATATTGAATCGATCAACAAGGGACCTTACGGATGGGAGATTCGGCTCAAGGATTACGGCCATCCGATTCCCAATGGAGATAAATATAAAGACAATGTGAGCCTGTTTGCTTAAAAAACCCTTGAAAGGGTGGACGGATCGCGCTTCAGTGAATAAATAGCAACCATTGTAAGTTCATAAGTAAACCAAAGGCAAACCTGTCGAAAGGCAGGGACGCAAAACTATAGGGGCTTAAGCGCATGGCGCCATGCCAGCCAGTTGCCGGTTCTCCAAATCGAATCATGTATGGAAATGGAGTGTCGTTATAGTGAAAATATCATCATGGAAACTGATCGTGGCATGTCTGGTTTTATCCCTGTTTATGACCACCATGGGGGTCCCAGCAGCGGAAGCCGCACTGATTAGCTACAGGAATTCCCAAATCGAGATTACTTCCCCTTCAGATAATGGAGACAGTTATGAAAACACGGTGGAAGTCAGAGGGACCAGTTCCCTGGCAACCGTGTGGCTTTACGCCAAGGGACCGACCAATGAGGGGACTTTATATCCCATAGAGGTCCACGAAGGCATGTTCGCTGAAACCGTACATCTCCGTTTCGGACCGGGCAAATACATCTTCTGGGCGGGGGACAATAACCGCAGCTTTGATGGTACGGTCCGCTTTGAAGTTGAGTGCAGCGATCAGCAGGACAACCGGTTCATAGCCCCGTCATCTTACGTGGACTCGGACCACCCGGAGATCGTGAAGCTGGCCCGACAGATTGTCAATAATGCTGATACCGGAGCCGAAGGTGCCGAGGGGGTATCTACCCAGACGGAATTGGAAAAAGTTGCAGCAATCCATGACTGGGTGGCTAAGAATGTGAGTTATGATTATTCCTCCTATCTGGCCAATGACTTGAGTCAGAAGAAGTCCAGCCAGGTGCTGGCTGATAAAAATGGAGTTTGCAGCGGTTATTCGGCTTTGGTGGCGGCCTTGGCCAGGGCGGCAGGAATGCCTGCCAGAATCGTGTTTGGAACCGCTCAGGACAGCAACAACGCCCCCCAAACCCACGCTTGGGTTGAAGTCATGGTCGATGACCAATGGCTGGATGTAGATGCCACCTGGGATGCAGGTTACGTTCAAAATGGTGAGTTTGTGTTCTCCTTTTCCCGGGAATACTTTAATCCTACACCGGAGGGATTGGCCCTGACTCATACAACCAACCAGATATCAGCTTATTGAGCCGGGGATGTGATAGACTATAAGGACTAGTGTTACCGAAGGCTTTTTAGATGAATATAAATGTCGGGAAATCAAGGTTTGTGTTTCATCACCGCAAAGAGAGCTTTCGTCACCGGGACGTTGTATCCCACCAAACAATTTTGTATAGTAAAGACAGAAAAACCTAATTCCCAAAGAAATCGGGTCAATCTTGGTCTGGGACATTTGGTAT
>CAZDND010000018.1:0-17439 GCA_964506825.1 uncultured Syntrophothermus sp. | reverse complement strand
GATTCGAAGCATATTGGGCCATCCCTGCAGATGAAAGTACTGCATTAAAGGGGCGTTGGCTCAAAGGACCTGGCAAAAGATTCTTTGAGTCCCTTGAAGGTGAATTCGGGGCCTTGCCTTTTATTGCTGAAGATTTGGGATACCTGACGGCTGAGGTCCACAATCTCAAGACAATATGTGGTTTCCCGGGCATGAAGGTTTATCAGTTCGAAACAGATATCGCCGAAAATATCGATGCCCACACGGTTCTCTATTCTGGCACCCATGACAACGATACCTTAATAGGGTGGTATCAGAACCAGCATGATACAAGTGTGCCTTTAACCGATGAACCGGCCGAACAGTTCAGGGATAGAATAATTGCTGATCTGTTCAGCAGCAAAGCGATGTGGGTCATAATTCCTATGCAAGACATTTTGGCCCTTGGAAGCGATTCGAGGATGAATATTCCAGGGACTGCCGAAGGAAATTGGCAATGGCGAATGAAAATGGGCGGAATTACCGAGGATACTCAGCAGATGCTTCGGAATTTGACCGCCGAAGCCAACCGATCTTAACAATCGAATTTCATCACCTGCCAGATACTTGCCAAACACATTATATTTAACATAAACATGCTTCCAATTATATTGCCTTTGGTAGCTATACGAGACAAATGATGATAACAAGAGTAAATGCCCAGCCACTGAAATTACCTCCAACAACGAACATTGGACCTGGAAAAAGGCCGGCGGAGCAATTAAGACCGTCGGCCCTTTGTTGATGCTTATTGATTCTCAGCCTTACTGGCGGGCTATGTCGGCATGATATTCTTGCAGCGACTTCAAATTTGTCTTGGAAAAACCATTTTCCTTATAGGCAGCAATTCCTCTGGCACTTGCCATTGCAGCGGCCATCGTTGTGATATAAGGGACCTTATATTTGATGGCAGCCTTTCGAATATATGAGTCGTCGTGTTGGCTCTGTTTGCCGGACGGAGTGTTGATAAGCAGTTGGATTTCTCCGTTGGTAATGCCGTCAACAATGTTCGGACGACCTTCCCATATTTTTTTGATCTCCTCGGATGCCACTCCGTGATCCACCAAATACCGATGAGTACCTCCTGTAGCCTTGATCTTGAATCCGGTTCGGATATATTCCCGTGCCGTTTCCAGCGCAGCTGGTTTGTCAGGATCATTAACGCTTATCAGAACTGTTCCCGATGTGGGCAAGGCTGATTGGGTAGCTTCCTGGGCTTTAAAATACGCTAATCCAAATGAATTGGCGATGCCCAGGACTTCACCAGTAGAACGCATCTCGGGTCCAAGAATGGGGTCGACCTCCTGAAACATGTTAAAAGGGAAAACGGCTTCCTTGACTCCATAATGAGGTATCTTCATATGTATCAGACCAGCAACCGAAAACGGCTGGGTGGAGTTCACTGACATCATTATCTGAGTAGCAATTCTAGCCATGGAAATATTACACACTTTAGAAACCAAAGGCACGGTTCGAGAAGCCCTCGGATTGGCCTCCAGAACGTATACCTTATCGTCTGCTATGGCATATTGCATGTTCATCAGTCCAACTACCTTTAGTTCCCGGGCAATCTTCTGGGTATATTCCACGATGGTTTCCAGATGGGGTTCCGATATACTTATCGGCGGAATAACACAAGCTGAATCTCCGGAGTGAATACCTGCAAACTCAATGTGTTCCATAACGGTGGGGACGAAGGCATCTAAACCATCCGAAATGGCATCCGCTTCAGCCTCAATGGCGTTGCTTAGGAAACGGTCGATCAATATAGGCCTTTCAGGAGTGATCCCAACAGCCGCGCCCAGATACTGGCGCAGCATATCCTCATCATGGACTACTTCCATTCCGCGGCCACCCAACACGTAGGAGGGCCGAACCATAAGCGGATATCCGATTTGATGAGCAATAGCCAAGGCTTCTTCAAGGTTAACTGCCATGCCTGACTCGGGCATGGGGATGCCCAGGTTGTCCATAATGTGTCGGAATTGATCCCGGTCCTCAGCTAAATCGATGGTCTCAGGAGAAGTGCCCAATATCTTGGCTCCAGCTCTGGAGAGCTCAGCCGCGATATTCAGGGGTGTTTGTCCGCCAAACTGGACAATGATGCCTTCAGGGCGTTCTTTCTCATAAATACTCAAAACATCTTCTACTGTAAGCGGTTCAAAATATAGTTTGTCAGAAGTGTCATAGTCGGTCGACACCGTTTCGGGATTACAATTTACCATTACCGTTTCATAACCCAGATCACGCAAAGCAAAGGCTGCGTGAACACAGCAGTAGTCGAACTCAATACCCTGGCCAATGCGGTTGGGTCCGCCGCCGAGAATCATGACTTTGGGTCGATCGCTGACCGTCGTGGCATCCGGAGCATTATAGGTAGAAAAGTAGTAGGAAGCATTTTCAACACCACTGACCGGGACCGCCTCCCAACCCTCAACCACTCCCAAACTGATACGGCGTTCCCGGATTTGATCCTCAGATGAGCCGAGGAGCATGGCTAGATATCGATCCGCAAATCCGTCTTTCTTTGCCTGGATAAGGATGGTATCCGGAAGTTGGCTGCCCTTATAAGCCAATATCTGTTGTTCCAAGGTAACCAATTCTTGGATTTGCTCCAGGAACCAAGGTTTGATATGGGTCATTTGGTATAGTTGTTCAATATCGGCTCCTTTTCGCAGAGCTTCGTACAATATGAATTGGCGTTCACTGGTAGGGTTGATCAGCAGAAAAAGCAATTCATCGAGAGACATGTCATTATAATTTTTTGCAAATCCCAGCCCATATCGGTTGATTTCCAAAGAGCGGATAGCCTTAAGGTAGGCCTCCTTAAAATTCTTGCCAATGCTCATTACTTCGCCGACAGCCCGCATTTGGGTACCTAACTGGTCTTTGGACCCCACAAACTTCTCAAACGCCCAACGGGCAAATTTTATTACTACGTAATCTCCCGAAGGTGTGTATTTGTCAAGCGTACCGTCCCTCCAGTAGGGTATTTCATCAAGCGTCAGGCCGGCGGCCAGCATGGCAGAAATGAGGGCAATGGGAAAACCGGTAGCTTTGGAAGCCAGCGCTGAAGAGCGGGAAGTGCGCGGATTGATTTCGATTATCACCACACGTCCAGTTTTCGGATCATGGGCGAATTGGACATTGGTTCCACCTACCACTTCAATGGCTTCGACAATATCATAAGCATATTTTTGCAAGCGCTGTTGGAGATCGGTGCTTATGGTAAGCATGGGCGCCGCGCAAAAAGAATCACCAGTGTGGACTCCCATAGCGTCAATATTTTCAATGAAACAGACGGTGATCATTTGGTTTTTCGAATCCCGAACCACTTCCAGTTCGAGTTCTTCCCAACCCAATACGGACTCCTCCACCAGTATCTGACCGACCATGCTGGCGGCTATTCCACGATTGGCGATCAAAATGAGTTCTTCCACGTTATATACCAGACCGCCACCGGTCCCGCCCATAGTATAAGCGGGACGGATCACTACGGGAAATCCCAATTCGGCAGCAATCGCCTCCGCCTCTTCGACCGAATAGGCAGGTTTGCTTCGGGGCATTTCGATCCCAAGGGTCGCCATGGTTTCTTTAAATGCAATCCGATCTTCACCACGTTCAATGGCATCAATCTGGACCCCGATTACCTTGACGTTATAATTTTCAAGAACTCCGTTCTTAGCCAATTCGGAGCATAGATTCAGGGCTGATTGTCCCCCAAGATTAGGTAGAACGGCATCTGGGCGTTCGCGGGCAAGGATGTCTGTGAGGCTCCTGAGATTAAGAGGTTCGATGTAGGTGACATCGGCCATTTCCGGGTCGGTCATAATAGTGGCTGGATTTGAATTGACTAAAACAATCTTATAACCCAATTTTCGCAGCGCTTTGCAAGCCTGGGTGCCAGAGTAATCGAATTCACAAGCCTGTCCAATTACGATGGGTCCGGAGCCTATGATCAAGATCTTGTTGATATCGGTTCGTTTCGGCATATAAAGCCTCCCTATCCATGAATAATCGGCAATGACACGAGTCCCATGCACATTGATTTCTCAACTGTTAATTTTACCATATGAAAGCGATTAGACAAAAAAAGAATGATAATAAACCCCATACCAGGAGGATGTGCTGAATACTTACATCAAGGAAGTCGATGGTGAAGCAGCTGTTTTCTCATTCCGGCCAAAGGAAAAAATCTGCCAGGAGAGCCTGGAATGCACCATTTTCGGAGGCGTTATTAACTGCAATTTAAATGATTGAAAGCCAACTTCGTACCGGAGATTCCGTTGAATCCTAAAGCGTGATTTGTAATTCTGATTTACCAGGGGGGGGAATATCCAGGAAGGAGTTGGTTGCAGATCCGAATGGAGCCCCTTTAAATGATCGATGAGAAAAGGTGTTTCTTTTTCAAATATCGAATACCAGCATTGATATCTGAACAGCAGTTACGAAAGAGGGAATCCCATGCAATACTGGTGGCAGCTGAAATACATTCGCAGGCGGCGTGTCATTGTGGGGTCATTCGCGCGGCATGGTTTTGGCTATTTCATGCAAAAATTTGGTTTTGGAAACCCATCCGGTCTTGCTGGTTTATCGGGTCATGACAGCGCGGATGATATCAATGGGTTCCTAATCGCAGGAAACCTGCGCCAGGTATTCATGGAACTAGGACCCACATTCGTAAAACTTGGGCAGATGCTTAGTACGCGCAGCGATATTCTGCCAAGGGTTTACATAGAAGAAATGGAAAAACTCCAGGATAAAGTAACGCCCATTCCTCACGATGACCTCAAGGCGGCGTTGGGGGAGGAACTGGGATGCCTGGATGATATGTTTGCAGAGTTTGATTGGCAACCGATAGCAGCAGCATCCATTGGACAGGTCCATAAAGCTCGATTGATGTCTGGAAAGGAAGTAATCGTTAAAATTCAACGCCCCGGCATCGAGGCGAATGTACGTAACGATTTGGAAATCCTTAAGGGATTAGCCCGCAGAGCCGAGCGGAGGTCTAAGGATGCTCGACAAATCGGCATAAACGCCATTATAGAAGATTTTGCCAAAACCCTGCTCAGAGAACTGGATTATGAGCGCGAGGCTCGGAATACTGAACAGGTATATCGTAATTTTGCCAATGATGACCGGGTGGTGATCCCCCAGGTATATCGAAATATTAGCACTCCACGGGTTCTTATCGAAGATTATATCCCAGGGATTAAATTAAGTGATATTGACGCCATTGACGAAAAGGGTTGGAGCCGGAGCAAATTATCCAGGTTGGGAACCGAGGCCTTTCTTTCTCAAATAGTTATTCATGGTTTTTTTCAGGCGGATCCGCATCCTGGCAACATTTTAGCGGTGGATGAGGACAAGATCGCGTTCATCGATTTTGGTGAAATTGGCTACCTGGGTGAGCGACGGCTAATGTTTATCGGAGAATTGTTTGCTGCCATCGGCAGCAGAGATCCTTATCGGGCCACCTCCGTATTACGGGATATGGGAGTTCTGGATCAACTTGACGATCCCGAAGCCTTCTCTGAGGATCTGGGAGAATTGATTTCGGGATTCATGAAGGCAAATATTGGAGACGTTGATATGAAACGGCTGCGAGTGGACATCATGGATCTGGCCTTCCGCTATCGACTGAGAATGCCAGCCTATCTAACCTCCCTAATGAAGGCCCTGATTACCGTAGAAGGGCTGGGTCAAAAACTTGATCCTTCATTTGATTTTTATGAGGTCGCGGAGCCGTTGATATCAAGAGCCTACAAGATGCGGCTTAAGCCTGATTACATCAGCAGATACATCAAAGGGCGTTTCTATCAGGATATAAAGCCACTGGGAGATATGCCGTTCAACCTCAATCGAGTACTTAAAAGCACTGGTGATGGCCGGTTGAATATTACCATACAACTTGATCCAAGCCCAAAGCTTAATCGCAAGATAACTCAGTTGGTTAGTCGCCTTGGTCTAAGCATGATAGTCACCGGAGCTCTAATTGGATCGGCTCTGATTATTCAGGCCAATCATTCGTCGGAAATTGCACAGTTTTCGTATCTGGGTATTATTGGTTTTTCAGTCGCCATTTTAGCCATGCTGGCATTTTTGTTCGGGTCTTTGCGTGGGTAAATGACTCTTTGGGAGCCATGAGGTTGGAATATAATATGCTGGAATTATTGGGATTATTAAGTCCTAATGGTTGAAGATGCACTTGTAATCAACCAGCTGTATGTAGTTGCAGGTAATATATTTCAATAATACTACTAATAAGGTGTAGTTTAATGCTATAATTGGACCAATGTGGCACCCATTATATTCGAAGTCTTGGGTCTGGTTTAAGTCAGTTGGTATGAATGACAGAACAGGCTCCCATTCTATCAAACATGTTAGTGGCATCCCTCCCCCAGGAACCTGTTGGGATAGGTGCTATTTAACGTAATTGTTAGGACAAGCTTGGCAGGCGCATTGCGACCGATATTGGGCCTTTGATAAGATAGGTGGGTGTAATTCAGACCTAAGAAATAAGTCGGAACAACAGATATTTATTTAAGGAGGTAACAAAATTGAATCTCAAAGGAACTAGAACTGCCGAAAATCTGCTCAAAGCGTTTGCTGGTGAATCCCAGGCACGCAACCGTTACACCTATTACGCTTCTGTAGCTGACAAGGAAGACTTCAAACAGATCAAAAACATCTTTATTGAAACGGCCGACAATGAAAAAGAACATGCCAAGAGGTTTTACAAGTTTCTGCTGGAGGGCTTCCAGGGACAATTACCGGCTATGATAGAAATTACAGCCGAATTTCCTGTTGCTCAGGGAACAACCTTGGAAAATCTCAAAGCAGCAGCTTCCGGGGAATACGAAGAATGGGCAGATCTTTATCCGGCTTTCGCCAAAATTGCAGATGAAGAGGGATTTCCTCAAATTGCTGCAGCCTTCAAAATGATCGCTTTGGCTGAAAAACGCCATGAAATCAGATACAATAAGCTTGCGGCCAACATTGAACAAAATAAGGTATTTAAAAAAGATTCCAAAACCTCTTGGAAATGTGGCAACTGCGGGTATGTACATGAAGGGGAAAGTGCCCCGGAAATGTGCCCGGCATGTATTCATCCTCAAGCTCATTTTGAGGTTTTTGCCGAGACTTATTAGCGAGAAGGCTTTAAGGGCATATTCAAAGAACAGGCGGTATTTCTGGAATGCCGCCTATTCTTTTATCAACCCTTAATTTTTGACTATTTCCCATTGGACATAATAGAGGGAGGGAATTGGTGTACCGATGAAAAGATCCGAAGATAAACCAAACTCGATCATGCCAGGCAGCGGCACAAAGGCGGTTGCCTTACAAATCATGGATCTTTTTGGGATTGATTCCGAGATTTATCGCCTGGGGATAACCCAGCTTGTGGATGGGTGGGCAGCGGTGAATGAACGTCATATGCTGATCCAAAAATGGACCCGATTTCTTGGCCATAACGAAGATATCGGTTCACATAAGGAACCCGATATTTCCGAGGCTGAATGGAATCTCCAGGAATGGATTTTTTCACGGCAGGCATATTACATTATGGCTCTGCAGGCTATCCTGGCGGCTTATTTGTGCCGTATTTCTCCTGAATCGCTAACTGGAATCATACCTGATCATCACCTGCGGACGACCGGGGAGGGCTTCAAAGCTTTCGGTTTGAATAACATGGGATTGGGTGACTATCCGGAAATCTTGGATTTGGCTTTTGAAGGCTCGCAGAACCTGTGGAATACGATGACAGAAGCGGTCGGGAACATCGATTGGGAAGCCGAAAAGGGCGATATATTTCAACCCTTCTATGAAAGTATATTCGCCGCCCGCCAAAGGCACCGTCTTGGTGAACACTATACTCCGTCATGGCTGGTTCGTCATGTTCTCGATACGATCGGTTTCCATGGCAAGGACAAATCGACTCTCATGGATCCCGCCTGCGGATCGGGCATGTTTTTGGTTGAGGCCTGGGGTCGTCTCATCGAATGCAACCCGCAAAATGCTGATAATTGGAGCCTTGTATCGGGGATGGATATCAATCCGTTGGCTGTACTGACAGCCAAAATCAACTACCTGGTTAGTACGGGGTATGCATACCATCCCGGAAATGGTTTGAGGGAAATTCCCATTTCTGTTCGGGACATAATCATCGATGATGAAGTTGAGATTTTGGTGGGTGTTGAATCCACCAATGATCATCTCAAATATGATTTCGTTGTCGGAAATCCCCCATGGATAAACTGGGAGTCTATCTCTGCTCAATATAGAGTAAACACTATGGAAATCTGGAAAGAGTACGGTTTGTTCAGCCACAGTGGAATGGATACCATTTTGGGGCAAGGCAAAAAAGACATATCCACACTGGTCACTTTGATTAGCGCCGATAAATACTTGAAGCCAGGGGGTTTGCTTGCTTTCCTGATCACCCAATCCGTTTTTAAATCGGGAGGCGCTTCTGAAGGATTCAGGTCGTTCAAGCTCCCTGATGGTACCCCTTTGAAAGTGATCCTGGTAGAAGATTTGTCGCGGACAAGGCCTTTCCCTCAGGCTTCCAACCGCACCGCAATTCTATATCTAAAAAAGGGTGAGTATACTGCTTATCCGCTGCCTTATCACTTGTGGATGAACAACCCTGGTGTTTCAGAAACCCTGACAGGTATGAACTCGCCGAAGATCGAAATGATTGCCGAACCTGTCAACAACAATGATATCAAATCACCTTGGATGACCTGTAAGGACGGAAGCAGCCGGGCTTTGCGGAAAATCATCGGCAAATCGGCCTATCAGGGAAGAGAAGGAGCTAATACCGGAGGGGCCAACGGTATCCTATGGCTGGAAATTATAGAACCTCCTCACGCGGGGCTGGTCAAAGTAAGAAACCTGGCATCTTCATCTCGGGTTGGTGTTCCAGAAATTGAATGGCTGATCGAGGATGGCTTGGTTTATCCTTTGCTAAAAAATATGGATGTCCGTCGGTGGGAAGCTATCCCGTCGGCGCACATACTGATGACCCAGGACCCCCGAACCCGTCGGGGCATAAGCCATGCGGTAATGGCCAGGAACTACCCCCGCACTCTGGAATATCTGAATTTCTTCAAGTCTCAGTTAATTGGCAGGGCGGCCTACAAAAGATATTTTAATGAATCTGATGCTTTTTTCAGTATGTTTAACGTTGGCGAATACACCTTTTCTGATATTAAAGTCGTTTGGAACAGGTTTGGCGAACGGATGAGAGCTGCGGTTGTGAAAGGTCCCGCTCGCCCCATTATTCCCCAGGAAACACTCACCATGGTGGCTTGCCGGTCGCTGGATGAGGCCTGGTACCTGGCTGGAATCCTGAATAGCCTACCAGTGGAATATGGCCTGGCATCATTTTCAATGGTTGGCGGAAAGAGCTATGCCGGGCCAAATCTGCTGAATTACATAAATATACCTATGTTTATTGGATCAACCAAACAGAATATCTTATCATTGGTTGCTTCAAAGGTAGCGGCTGGCGAAATTCCGGATTCAGACTTGGATCGCTCGGTCGCCAACTTTTTCGAAATTAGTCCTGCTGAATTAGAGACGATTATTCAAGGATGGCAGGAACTAAAACTCAAAACCATTTAAAAGTCAGCTGAAGTTGGTCCACTAGCTGAAACAAGCCGCCATTTCTGTAACACATTTTATCTGTCCAATTGCCCATTTTGCATCTTTCTCCGCAGATACTTTATCAGCGGGAAGCCAATCAATAGGATAACAATTGACTGGCTCAAACCAATTGACATAACCATGTACCAATAGGGGGTCTCGAAAAACTCATGCAGATAGAGGCTGACCAACAAAGCATTCAGAACTATCGGCGATAAATAGGCTATAAATGATCTGCGGCACAACCAGGTGAGATAGGCCGCTACCAAAGAGATCATACTGCCAAATATAATATCAACCAGACCTAACCCCCCAAAAATATTAGCCAACAGCACACCAATAAATACGCCGCCGATTGCTTCCGGAAAAAGTATCGGCAGCACGGTCAGGGCTTCAGCCGGTCGAAACTGGATAAAGCCAATGACGCCAAAGCTGGTGGCATTGAATACCAGACAAAGTGATACATACAAGGCTGCTATTACTCCAGCCCGGGTTAGTCTCTTCACCGATGGTTGCATTTCTCGCTCCATTCTATTTGGATATCAATGTGATTCCATTGGGTTTATGATCAGACTCCCTTTGAACAATTGGTTTAAAGGGATGACTGTTATAGGCCGGGTACTTTTCATATTTAGGAATCCGGCTCATGATTTAGGTGATATAGTCTCATGAACGCCGGGGGATGCTGGTTCATAGACTGATATCACGCCAAAATAATCAAATCATCCAAAGAAACTGTGTACATTCGGGTAGTTTAATAATTGAAATCATCGAATTCTGCAATTGATTTCTTACCGGAACGAGCTACCACCGAGCCAGAAAGAAGGCTAACATAATTAGCCTTCTTTCTGTAGAATTTGCCGTACAATTACGACTATTGGCTGTCAACGATTTTTTCACGGAGCGTTTCTGCCGCCCATTCAGGGGAAACCGGATTCATGTGGTATCCGGTGGCAATTTCCACCCCTGCTTCAACTATTAGCCGGGGGAATATCTCTATATACCAGTGATATCCCGATCGGGAAGGCACATTAACAGGCGCAGTATTAAGGATCAGGTTATAGGAAGGGTTATTCAGGAGATCAACCATTGGTGGCATCACCGTCTTGAGCACCAGGGCCAATTCTGATATCTGTTCCTGAGGCAGACTTGCATAATCTTCAGCGTGATATTTTGGCAGAATCCAGGTTTCATAGCAAAAACGGGCTGCAAAAGGACATAGGACTATAAAATTGTCGGATTCATAAATCAGGCGGGATCCATCCATGGATTCTTGTTTGATTATCTCGCAAAACAAACAGCGACCCGAATCTTTGGCGTATTCTACGGCCCCCCGAAATTCGTTCGGAACATCAGGGAGTGCAACTATTTGCATATGACTATGACCAAGGGAGGCTCCAGCAAACAGGCCTTTATTTTTATAGGTTTGGATATACTTGATGCGGTTGTCCGATGTTAATCCCTGATGCCGATCTTTGATCATCTGGAGCACTTCCGAAATCTTTTCCACGCTTTGCTGATGAAATTCTACGTCGTGCTCCGGCGTCTCCAGTATCACTTCGTGAACACCAAATCCGGTTTTCCATGAATAGATTCCATCAGTATGATTTTCCATGGGGGTATTAAGACTAAATGCGGAAAACTTATTCGGAATAGTCCGCGCCGTCCACCCAGGGCCATTGACCTTAGAGCCGTCTATCCGATTTGCCAATATTTCGGGGGGAGTAACCCCTTCGTTGCCTTCGCAGAAAGGGCAGAATCCTGAGGTTTTGAATGAGTGCCCCTGGGATGGTACCGGCAGATCAGTGGGTTTAATGGCTCTCCCCGTTGCTATTACCACCCAGTTGTCTCTTACCAAGTCTTTTCTAATATCCGACACTGAAAATCCTCCTCTCATTGATTCGATGGATGCAAATCCAGAATATTATTTTTCATTACATCAATCATGACTTATAAATTGATTATCTTCAATCATTGTCGCCAATATAATGCACAAAACCTGGTGATTGGATGTGGTGCCCAATAGAAGTCCTGCCCGAGTTTAAATATTAATTGAATAACATTGGTCGCTTCAAGGCCCAAATCTTGGGTGGTATACACCAGGTCGTAAGGGAGGATTTATGATTGTGATGGTGTATATATAATAGGGGTACTTCAAGCAAGAATTTAATAATTGAATTTGTAATCGCATAGGATGAATGTATAAATATTTGCGAATAATCAAGGAGGGCATCTAATGAATCTTAAGATTGAAAAGGCTGTTGTGATCGGTTCCGGAGTTATGGGCGCCGGCATAGCTGCCCATCTGGCAAATTGCGGGCTGGATGTATTGCTCTTGGATATCATCCCAATGGAATTATCGGCCGATGATCAGGATCAGGGATGGAGCATATCTTCTCCTGAATGGCGAAATAAGCTTTCCAACCAGGCTCTCAAGGCTTTGCAGAAATCGCGGCGTCCGGTATTTACTTCGGAAGAATCTTTTCGACGCATCAAAACCGGTAACCTGACCGACGATCTAGGAAAAATAGGGGAATACGACTGGGTACTGGAAACCATTATTGAGAAGCTTGCCATAAAGATACCGCTTTTTAAGCAAATAGAAAAACTGCGTCGCCATGACAGCTTAATTACTTCGAACACCTCGGGAATACCCATAAAACACATCACTGCCGACCTTACAACCGACATCAAAAAATACTTCATGGGAACCCACTTTTTTAACCCCCCCACCTACGTTAAGCTTTTGGAGATCATTCCCGGCGAGGAGACCCTTCCGGAGGCGGTTGCCTTTATGAAAGCATTTATGCGGGATCGCCTGCATAAGAGCGTTTTGATATGTAAGGATACTCCGAACTTTGTTGCCAACCGCATGGCTACGGCATCAAATCTAAATGCCATGCACGTGGCCGCCCGTATGGGCATGAAGGTGGAAGAGGTTGATGCTCTCTGCGGCCATGCCATGGCCAGACTTAGGACGGCGGTTTTTGGTACATCCGATGCGGTTGGTCTAGATACCAACTATAATGTGGTGAAGAACCTATACGAAAACATACCCAATGACGAGCGGCGCGAAATGTTCGTGCTGCCCGCTTATACGGATAAAATGATTGCCAAGGGATGGCTGGGCAACAAAACAGGTCAGGGTTATTATAAGACTGTGATTGCCTCTGACGGCACTACCAGGCAGATGGTCTTGGATCTGGACACCGTCGAATACAGGGACCGGATTGAACCTGATTTTCCTTCACTTCGGGCAGCAGAGGCCTTAGAGGAACCAGTCGCAAAGCTTAAAGCGTTGATCGGCGATGGATCAGACCAGGGATCCCAATTTGCCTGGGAGATCGTTTCGAGTGATTTTGTTTATGCCGCCAATCGGGTAGGCGAGATTTGTGAAACCCTGTTGGATATCGATAATGCCATGAAATGGGGCTACTTTTGGAGGTTGAGTCCTTTTGAAGCGTGGGATGCTCTTGGGATCAAGGAAACCACAGCCCGAATGAAGCGGGAGGGTAAATCAATACCATCCAAGATTGATGTCATGTTGGACAAAGGCTTTAACCATTTCTACCAGGAGGTTGAAGGGGTCAGATCCTATTATGACTTTAACACTCAGACTTATCAGCCGATTACCGACTAACTCGTTCTGCTGAACAAGGGATTTCCTGTTGCCGGGTAAAAATCCTGGGAAATTGAATTGAATATATGAGCAATCCAGAACCCCAACGTTGTACCAGAAGAGGTGATTTCCCATAATCGAATACATAATACATCCGATAATGGTGGGTATGATGAGTTCCATAAAAGGTGCTACGACTCATCTTTTGGATGTGGCAACGCCAATGGTAGGACCCGCTTTGATATTTTTCCTGGAGGGCGGTCAGCAAAATATACTGGTCGATACTGGTGTGGGGGGCCCTGACGGGGTGATTGCCGGTTTGGCCTCCAAAGGACTTGAGCCTGGTGATATAGATATGGTGATTATCACTCACCTTCATTTTGATCATGCAGACAATGTGGGTTTGTTTCCCGGCGCCAAATTCATTCTGCAAAAAAAAGAATGGGAATATGCTCAAAACCCGCTGCCTGTTCAGCGTGATCTCTATGACCCGGGCACGATTGAGCAACTTAGACGACTTGATCTGGTTCTAGTTGAAGATGATTTCGTCGTTGCCGACGGAGTGAGGGTCATTCTGGTTCCAGGTCACACTCAAGGACAGCAGGCTGTAGCGGTCAATACTCGTCAAGGAACATATGTTCTTGCCGGGGATTTACTGTATTCCTATATCAACATATATCCTGAAATCGCTGAATACCGGGATATGCTAGGGCGCCGCATCCGTTGCACTGCCCAGCCGGATCACGATTTCTATCCGCCCGGTATCCACACCGATTTAATGGCTTGGTATGAAAGTGTCAACCGGGTACTGGCTTTAGCCGGAACCAAGGAAAATATAATCCCCGGGCATGAGCCAGGCCTAGTAGGAAAGATCATTCCTGAACCATAAATAATTGATTAGCAGTGATTACCATTGAACTCAGAAAGTCAAATTATTGAGCTTGAAAATAATATCACAAGTGCTTGTAGACTTCATGGACAATAATACCTATAATTAGACTTGGAAGGTTTATTCAGTCATATAAGCTTGTTTGATGGGTTTATTATTCTTACGGATAGGGTCAGCATCAGGCTTTGCGTTTCGGATATTTTTAGACATATTAAGGTAAAATTTGTTTTTTATATGAGGTCAGGTTTTTTTTCACTGATGTAGTCTATAACCGGGCAGTCACAAACACCGATATAAGATTGGGGACGACATAATGCCAAGCGACATCAGGGACCGTGGTTGGTTATATGAAAAGAGGACAAGGAAGCCGAACATATAAGTTATGAAGGTTTAGTTGGGTAATGATCCAGCATTAAACCTTTTTTTGTCGATATCAGACAGTGAGTGGCGTTGTAATTTTGGTCAGCCTTATACAGGTTTTATTGATAGGTATGGAGAACAATGGAGGATAGGATTATGATCTCTAAGGATATGAGCATGTTCGAGTGTGGTATTTGTGGATATGTATATGACCCATCCGTCGGTGATATTGGCAGTGGAATTGCCGCCGGAACATGCTTTGCTGATCTTCCAGAAACTTGGGTCTGTCCTTTATGCGGAGCCGGCAAGGATGTATTTGCTATAGTAAAGGGAGCTCAAGCTGAAACAACTGTAACTGCTGAAGAAATTACCAAAGAATATCGGTCTGAGGATATCATAATACACTGGTATCCTGGACAATGTTCTCATTCAGGGATATGCTGGCGTGATTTACCCCAGGTATTTGATACTGAGAAAAGGCCTTGGGTAAATGTATCTGGGGCATCTGCGCTGGAAATTATCAGGTTGATAGATCGGTGTCCTTCGGGTGCATTGAAGTATTCACTGCCAGAAGGATCATCTGTTGATAAATCTCAGGCAATGGGCGTAGGCTCGGCGAACTATCAGATTAAAAATGCCGATCCGGTGAGTATTAGGGTAATTAAGAACGGACCGCTGGTAGTCACTGGCGATGTCAGAATGACCGATGCCCAAGGAAAAGTAATCAAAGAAATGGGAAGGTCGGTATTATGCCGATGTGGAATGAGTCCAAACCCGCCTTTTTGTGATGGATCCCATGCTCGCAAAGGGTGGCGGGAGCAATAACCTTTTTAGCCAACAGATATATGGATAGCTGGTATGTCCGAGATATGGTGATCATTAAATGAATATTTAGCTTGTCATACTCCACCAACAAAGGAACGATTCGGACCCTATTATGTCATTGAATCGCAGGCTCTTTTTGATGTGGGAGTTGCATGATAACAACAGGGCAAAACCAGATGGGTCCTGAAAGGGGGGAAGTCAACTAGGCATTAAATGTTCCATTGAAACCCCGGAATCCACATCGAGGTGGGCACCACAAGAATGGTGCCGCTCCAACAGAATTAATCTGTAAGAACGGAGGTAGAATCAGTGACGAAGAAGATTAAAAAAGCCGCAGTAATTGGCTCTGGGACTATGGGAAGCGGTATTGCTGCACAATTAGCGAATGCGGGTATTCCCAGTTACCTTCTGGACATCGTTCCGAAGTACACCGATGCAGATCAGGCTAAAGGGGTCAAGGCAGAAAGCCCCGCCTTCAGAAATCGTATTGCCGAAAGCAACAAGGCAATTGCGTTGAAATCTCGTCAGTTTATGGGAAAAGAATTGGCTGATTACGTGACCTGCGGCAACATGGAAGACAATTTGCCGTGGCTCTCTGAATGCCAGTGGATAGTTGAAGCAGTTCCCGAGAACCTTGCAATCAAAAAAGCCACTCTCAATAAGATCGCACCATTTATTAAGCCAGGGACGATCGTTAGTTCGAACACCTCAACCATTTCGATGACAGCCATGGCGGAAGACATGCCCCTCGAGTTCCGTCAATATTGGATGGGGACCCACTTTTTCAATCCAGTTCGCTTTATGAAGCTTCTTGAAATAATCCCCTGCAAAGATACTCTGCCCGAAGTAATGCAGTTTATGGCTGATTTTGGCGAGCGCACACTTGGCAAGAGCATTGTATGGTGTAAGGACACTCCTGGCTTTATTGCCAACCGTTTTGGCAACCAGGGTGGACCTGCTATCTGCAAACTCATGGACGAGCTTGGTCTGACTTTTTCCGAAATCGATGCTATAGCCAGTCAGCCCATGGGCAGACCTGGAACTGGCTCCTTTGGACTGATGGATTTGGTTGGCTTGGACATAGCAATCGCAGGAACCCAGTCAATCCAGGGGGTTTTATCCGATCCGGAAGAGAAAGTACTATACGAAGTGCCAGCCCTGTTCCTTAAGTTAAAAGAAAAGGGCATTCTTGGCAACAAGACCAAAGGCGGATTCTACAAGAGAGTCGGCAAAGACAAATTGATGCTCGATCCGACTACCTGGGAATATGGCCCACAAAAGCCGGCTGATTTCCCCAGTTTAGCCGCAGCCAAAGCAGCCAAGACTCTCCCGGCTAAATTGGCAGCCTTCTATGAAGGTAACGACAAGGCAGCTGAGTTGGTTTGGAAGCTGAACAGCAGTACCCTCCAATACGCAACCAAGAAAATACCCGAAATCTCAGACGATATTCCCAATATCGACCACGCCATGGAGTGGGGATACAATCACCAGGCGGGTCCGTTCAGAGTTTGGGATGGTCTGGATCTTCCCAAGTATGTTGCGCGTATCGAAAAAGAAGGCGGATCAGTGGCTCCTTGGGTCAAAGAAATGTTTGATGCAGGAATTACCGCTTTCTACAAATATGAAGACGGCAAAGAATACTACTATTCTATCCCAGACAAAAAATATATTCCTCTTACCTTCAAAGATGACGTAATCGTCCTGCAAGAGTTGAAAGCCCAAGGCAAGGTCGTTCAATCATCTGACGCAGCAACTCTTTACGACCTCGGCGATGGAGTACTCTGCTTCAACATCACCACTAAGAACAGTGCGATTCCTCCTGCATTGGTCGATGCTTTGAATCTGGCCCAGGAAGAGCTCAAGAACGACAAATGGGAAGGCATGGTCATATCCAGCGGAGGCAAAGATTTCTGCGTAGGAGCTGACCTCAACGAAACCGCGATGGGCATCGAAGCCAAAGCTTGGGATCAGATCGATTCAGTTCTCAAGAAGTTGCAAGATGCTTATATGTCCCTCAAGTACTCCGACAAACCGATAGTGGCAGCAGTATTCGGCAAGGCTCTGGGCGGCGGATGTG
>CAZDND010000017.1:6660-17446 GCA_964506825.1 uncultured Syntrophothermus sp. | reverse complement strand
TCCATGCCGTGGGCACTTGATGTGACTCCCATCCAGGGTCCCTTTATATAAGGAGCCTCCCATATGGGAACAGGTATTATCCATGGCGTAATAGGTGCCCTCGATATTGGTCAACAGGATGTCTTTTCCCTCCCAGGATACTAACTTCTTGCCGCCGACAGGTAGCTCAATGGTCTCTCCCAACTTGACATAATTCATAGGATCCCTCCTTCCCTATAAATGGATTGTATCATGATGTCTATCACGCAGACCATTTTTCTGCCCCTGGTCCCCCCAGCTGTTGAATCCACAGCCCGGGAATGGTCCCATACCTGACTTTCGGTGCTAATAATCGTGAAATTTGACTATTCAAATCACGAAGAAATAAACCATGTACAACAGAATATTGGTAGCTTATGATAATGGCAATGTTGCCAAGAAAGCCTTGGATGCGGCTGTAGAATTGGCCCAAGATACCGACGCCGAAATATTCCTGATCTCTGTCTACAACGTTAATGAAGTCCAGGCCTGGAGTACCAGGGGGCTCAGCTATCCGGCTGATGCCGATAGACTACTTAATCCCAGTACGAAATTCACTGCGGCTGCCAAAGACAAATTTCTGGCGGGACTCTTGGCGGGACCGGCCAGCAAGGTTGTTCAAGGGGGAATACCGGTTCAGTGTAAAATAGTCGAGGGCCGATCCAAAAACGCCATCATAGAGTGTGCCAAGAAGATATGCGCCGATCTGCTGGTCATGGGTACCCACAACCGCGGAACATCCGCCCGGTTTATTTTGGGCAGCGTAGCCAATGAAATGATCCAGAACGCCCCTTGCCCGGTGTTGGTGGTCTGGGAATAAATCCTGGGCCACCACTATCCGATTGGATTGATGATTGGTTCTTGATACCATAAAGACCAATCATGCCATATCTCCATGCTAACATATCCTGGGCACATGTTCCCCCTCCAGGGTACTCAAGATGCGCTCTGCGCCCAGCTCCGTTTCGATCAAAACCATCCCTTTCTTACCGGGACGGACGCTTCCGATAATGGCTGCATTCACGGTTTGGGACAATTTCCCCAGGTCAGCCATAATATCGTCGGCAGCTTCCGGAGCCACAAAAATTACCATTTTACCTTCATTGGCCATATAGAGCGGGTCCATGCCCAGCATTTCACAAGCCCCCTTTACCACCTCTGAGACTGGGATATCCGATTGCTTGACCCGTATCATCACCTCAGCCTGATGGGCGATTTCGTTCAGAACCGTTGCCAGTCCGCCGCGAGTAGGATCACGCATGCATTTGATAGCTTGTCCGTACTTGCTCACCATTTCGCCCAACTGATACAAGGGTGCACAGTCGCTTATAGCCGGAGTATTGAAACTCAAGCCCTCCCGTTGAGCCAGAATGGCTAGTCCGTGGTCGCCCATAAAACCGGTGACGATGATCTTGTCCCCGAGACTTACTCTCTGCGGTGTATACTCTATGCCTGCCGGAATAATGCCTATGCCGGTAGTGTTGATAAAAACCCGGTCAGCTTTGCCTTTTTCCACCACTTTAGTGTCTCCGGTCACCAGTCTTACCCCGACTTCCCGGGCTGTTTTGGCCATAGACTCAGCTATGAAATGCAAATCCGATACGGGGAGTCCCTCCTCGATGATAAAGGCTGTGGACATGTAGAGGGGCACCGCTCCGCAGGCTACCAAATCATTGACTGTCCCGCAAATGGACAGCTTACCGATATTGCCTCCCGGGAAAAAGATCGGGGTTATGACGAATGAATCGGTAGACATGGCCAATCGGCCAGACGGCACATCCAAAATCGCTCCATCCAGTAAAGGTTCTATAATTTCATTATTCCAGGCTGCTCTAAATACTTCGTCAATGAGACGCTGGCTCATCAACCCGCCGCTGCCATGCGCCATCAATATCCGTTCCTGTTTCACTTAACCGCTTCCTTTCAACGGGGTGTACCGATAATAGGCTGCACAGGGGCCTTCATGGGAAACCATACACGGACCCACCGGCTTTAACGGTGTGCAGGACCGTCCAAACAAGACACAATCCTGCGGACTGATCTTGCCCGTCAGGACCTCCCCGCAGGAACAACCCTTAATCGGAATTTCCTCCATCTCGGCAATGCTGAATCTCAATCGGGCATCCATGTCCCGGTATTCCTCCCGCAAGGCCAGGCCGCTGTCCGCAATAGTCCCCAATCCTCTCCATCTGGCAGCCACTGGTTCAAATACCTGTTCGATCGTCTCTCGGGCAACGAGATTGCCCTCCGGCTTCACCAGGCGCCGGTACTGTATTTGGGCCCGGGCCTCCGGAATGCCCAGCTGTTTAATCAGCATATAAATACCTTCCAGAATATCCAGGGTTTCAAACCCGGTTATCACGCATGGTTTGTGGTACTTTTGCGCTAATATGTCAAAAGGCCTTTGCCCGATAACGGCGGACACATGCCCGGGACATATCAGGCCATCCACCTTAATCTCCGGATCGGAAAATATCATTTCCAAGGCCGGGGGAACAACTTTATGCAGGGAAAATACCGAAAAATTGGTTAGTCCTTCGGCTCTGGCCTGCTGAATGGTGATTGCAATCGCCGGGGTCGTGGTTTCAAAGCCGATACCCAGGAAAACAACCTCTTTATCCCCATTCTCCCGGGCGATTCTCACTGCGTCCAACGGAGAATAAGCAATCCTGATATCCGCGCCTCGGCTGCGTTCTTCCTGCAAACTGCTGTATGTGCCGGGAACCCAGATCATATCGCCGAAGGTTACCAGGATAATGTCCTTGTGCTGCACCATTTGGATGACCGCGTCAATATCTCCCTGGGAGGTTACGCATACCGGGCAGCCGGGACCGGACACTAATCTCATATTTTCCGGCAGCAGTTCCCTAAGACCACTTTTGGCGATCGCCATGGTATGAGTTCCGCAAACCTCCATCAAAGATATCGATGCGGATACACCCTGGATCGCCCGCAGCAGATGTTGCTGATAATCCACCATTTCACTCATACTAAGTCAGTTCCTTCAGATATTGCATGGTCTCAAAAGCCACGCTTTCATCGATAATCTCCATAGCAAAGCCGGCATGAACCAATACGTATTGGTTCAGTTCCACTTCGGGGGTTAACCGGATGTTGATCTCGATTTGATTGCCGTTCACATCTATCAGAGCAACATCATTGGTCCTTAATTCAACAATTCTGGCAGGTACACCTAAACACATTGTCCCTTCACCTCACTAGCTATAATCGCCTGTCCCAGCGAAATCCCTCCGTCTCCCGGCGGGACCAGCCGATGCTGGTATACTAGAAAACCCTGTTCCTTCAAAGACTGATACATTCTTACCAGCAATATCTGATTATGAAATACCCCACCACTTAACACCACCCGGTTTAAGCCGGTCGCCTCCCTTAGTTTCACAAGAGCCGCCAGAAACATTTCGGCCAGAGTCAGGTGAAATTTCCGGGCAATGCGATCGACGCCGATATTCTGTCGCAAGTCAGCCAGCAATTCCCGCCACATAGGCATCACATCCATCAGCCACATATCATCATCCGGCTCTAGGGTATAACCATAATATCCTTGTTCATATCGTGCTGCCCTGGCCTCTAATTCCGAGGCGGCCTGGCCTTCATATTTATTTACGCTGCAAATTCCCAAGACCGCTGCTACGGCGTCAAATAAACGTCCGCAAGAGGAAGTAGTCGGTTCACGAGCATCATCAATTCGTTTAATGATCAAAATCTTTTCCTGTTCAGTCAAATCCGGCAGCAAGGGGCCGGCCAAATCCATCCCCTCCGCCCCTAAAGCACTGTATAAATAGGATAGCGCCATGCGATAAGGTTTTTGGGCAGCGATATCTCCCCCAGGCAATGGGACATACTTCAAATGAGCCAAGCGGTGGAAACCCCGATAATCCCCCCGTAATATTTCGCCTCCCCATACGGCTCCATCAGTCCCCCACCCAGTTCCATCACATATTAATCCCAGCAGCTCGTCCTGTAAATTGTTCTCCGCCATCACCGCCGCCATATGGGCATGATGGTGCTGGACCTCCAACCTTTGAATCGTACCCTGCTCCCTCGCCCAGCGGCTGCTCTGATAGTTGGGGTGCATGTCATGGGCTATAACCTGCGGTTCAACATTAAGCATCTTTTTAAATCGCTCAATGCCCGCCTGAAAGTTGACATAATTATTATAGTGATTAAGATCTCCCCAATGCTGACTTAGATAGGCCTCCCCGCTTCTAGTTATACAAAAAGTATTTTTCATTTCTCCGCCCAGAGCCAACACCGGCTCTGAACGGGTTGGGACCACTATTCCAGCCGGCACAAAGCCTCGCGCACGTCTTAACAATTGCGGCGTTTTTAGTTCGGTAACCCTCATTACCGAATCATCGCAAGGATTAAAAATATCCCGATTATGGAACAGAAAAAAATCAGCCACTTCTGCCAGCTTCTCTAAAGCTTCATTATTATCGATGATCAATGGTTCGTCGCTGATATTGGCGCTGGTCATTATCAATAATTCCAGTTCGTCATCAAACAACAGATAGTGTAAAGGAGTGTAAGGCAGCATTACGCCCAGAGTATCCAATCCTGGGTGAATATGATCACCCGCCAGCCCATATTCCTCCTGCTGCGCCAATATTACTATTGGTGCTGGCCTGGAATTCAACCATTGCTCTTGTTCGTCATTGACCTTGCAATACTTGCGGGCGATCGAAAGATCTCTGGCCATGACGGCAAATGGTTTGCTATCACGCTTTTTCCTCTGACGCAAGGCAGCCACCGCTCCCCGATTGGTGGCATCAGCCGCCAGATGAAAACCGCCCAGGCCTTTAACTGCCGCAATGTGCCCCGCTTTCAGCAAATCGCGGATATCATGGTTGACCACCTTTCCAAATCGGTCAACCAGCCAGGTATGGGGCCCGCAAACCGGGCAGGCGTTAGGCTGGGCATGGAACCTTCTGTGCCGCGGATCTCCATATTCGGCCTGGCATTGCTGGCACATGGGGAATGAAGCCATGGTCGTCATCGACCGGTCATAGGGTACATCCCTGATTATTGTGTATCGCGGACCGCAATTGGTGCAGTTGGTAAACGGGTACTCAAAACGGCGGTCCGACCTATTGCCTACTTCCTGTTTACAATCTTCGCAGATGGCAATATCCGGGGAAATCATAACATTTTTTTCTTCTCTGTCATCACTGACTTTAATAATAAAGTCCCTATAACCCTTCGGCTCTACGGTATGCACCGTGCAACTGCGGATAACTGCCAGCGGAGGAGGCTCCTGCTGCAGATTTTCCAGGAAAGCCCGCAACTCTACCTCATCGCCCTCTGCTTCAATGAAAACCCCGGAAGCAGAGTTCAGCACCCAGCCCTTCAGGTTGTATTGCTCCGCCAGTCGGTATATGTAGGGTCGGAATCCCACACCCTGAACTATTCCCTGTACCTTGATGCTGTATGCCTGCCTGCTCATAATCAAGACCTCAAATACACATACTGAGGGTGAGCGGAAGATTTCAACCTCAGCTGATTCTGCCGCCCACCCTCGACCCAATTATTAAATCCCCGGACTACTCAGGCCAGTATTTCCTCAATATCCTTCCTTATCATGTCTGCGATCAGATTAACCTGTTCCGCAACCACGGGCGTAAGTTCCAACCCGAGGTCAACCGTATGCGGTTCAACCCCATAAACCAACACCCGGGGTTGGAAACCTTCCAATTGAAGCATATACATAGCTTCGGAAAAACTCATTTCGTGCAGCGATTGAATATTGGGATCCGGATTCATCCCCATTTCTTCCAGTGGCCCGCGGTATACTGTACCCGGTCTGCCTCCGGCATGCATGGCATCTACTACGATACAGATGTCCGCCTGGCTGAAATAGTCCAGCAGATCATAACTGTGGGTACCTCCATCTACCAGTTCCACCTGGGGAGGCAAATCCATGCCTTCCAGCTGTCTTATAACGTGCACCCCTACTCCATCGTCCTGCATCAGCACATTACCTATTCCCATAATCAAAATCCGCTGCATGTTATAAAACCCCCGTTATTTTGCAGTTGCCCATTATGCCTCTTTTTCCTGCTCATGATAACCATGATGGAAATCGGCCGGTATCTTGCCGGTAAAGATTGATTTCAGTACTGGCACCCCCTCGGCAACATCCAAATACACATGTACCATCACCATTAAGACAAAAATCCAGGTGATAATGTAGTGTACCAATCGAACATTCATGAATCCGTGGAACCATCCGGAAACTCCCAGGAACATCTCTGGTTTATACATAGTAAATCCAGTTATGAACATTAAAATACACATGAACAGCAGCGCGGTATACATGCCCTTCTGCCCGGGATTATACTTGCCATAGAACGGATGGTCGTCGGCCAGAAACAAATAATACTTAATCATGCTGGGCAATTTTTTCGTATCCTGGATCGGAGAATACACAATATTATGGGCATCCTTAGCAACTATGGCATAGTAAACCCGCCCCAGAACCCCGACGCACAGAATATAAGCAAACGCGAAATGGAATCCCCTGGCAGTATCCATACTGCCAAAAATTCTAAAAGTCTGCGGGGCGTGAATATAGAATCCCGTCAAACACAACACGGTGATGGCAATCATATTGGTCCAGTGAAAGATACGGATCCAAATTGAATGCCTTGCCTCCATTTGTTTAATCATGCCCACACCCCCTAGTTAATCGCGAACTGGCTGATGGTTTTCTTGTCCGGGGTCATCAGATGGATGGCACATCCGAGGCAGGGGTCAAATGACCTGACAATTCTAACCAGTTCTACCGGATTGTTCGGGTCAGCAACCTTGGTGCCGATAATAGCCTGTTCCATGGGGCCGCGCACCGTGCTGGCTCCACTGCCGGTCCTGGGTCCGGCATTCCAGGTAGTTGGCACGACTGCGTTGTATACCATGGTGCGTCCATTGCCGCTGATCCGGTGCCAGTGGCCAAGGGCACCACGGGACCCTTCACATAGGCCCATGCCGACCACTTCCTTCTCGGGCAGCTTGTGCGGCGTGCATACCGGTTGTCCCGGCTGAAGCTGCAGGGTCCATTCCTTCATGGATTTGGCTATTTCTGATGTCTCGATGGCTCTGGCAAAGTGACGTCCCAAGACCGAAAAGGCCTTATCACCCAGAGCAACTACCTCTGGATACTGGTTTATCCACGCCCGAGCCAACGGTCCCACTTCCATAGCTTCGCCATTATAGCGCGGCGATTTCATCCAGGAGTAGGCTCCGTCTTTTTCGGCATCGGCAGTTATTACCGCCACATCCGGAGTTGTTCCAAGGGTATCATCCTTGTACCAGGAACTGGTTACTTCCTCGGCAACCAGACTCGCATCGAGTTCCTTGAACTGACCTCTGATATAGGTTCCGCTTTTCCAGTGTTTCTTCTTCTTGACGTGGTCCATGCCCTCTTCCTGGGGATAACCACCGTAACAAAGAAGGTTCTTGCAGCCTTCTCCTATAGTAAACCAATCGGGATATGCCCCAGCCACAGCCTGAACGGTGGGAATATATTTGGTATCAATGAAATTCTGCATTTCCTCCAGATAATTGAGGAACTTATAAATCTTGGAAGTATTCGGTACTTCCGAAACACCTCCGGGTACTATTGCCTGCACGTGCGGCATTTTTCCGCCCCATATGGCAAGCATTTCCTGAGCCTTGCGCCGGATGCTGAGAGCTTCCAGGTAGGTTTCCACCGCCTGCTCGTTAACGTCCGCCGGCAGACGATAGTCCGCTTCATAACGGGGTTTGAAGGGAGCTATATCAGGTCCCTTGACATAATCCAAAGCTGCCAGGTGAAAGAAATGAAGGATATGCGACTGAATCAGATTTGACGACAGGATTAGATTCCGAATAATCCTGCCATTGGGCGGCGGTTCGATTCCCATAGCATCATCCAGAGCCAGGATTCCCGCCGTAGCATGTGCGGTGGGACAGACTCCGCAGATCCTCTGCATGATCTGCTCAGCATCGCGAGGATCTCTCCCCTGCATGATGAGTTCCAATCCCCGCCACAGAGTTCCGGCGGTCCATGCATCTACTACTACATTTTCTTCAACTTCTACTTCTATTTTGAGATGGCCCTCGATCCTGGTGACAGGGTCGACTATGATCTTCGCCATTAGCCCTCACCTTCCTTCGATTTATCGTCTTTTTTGGGTCCAATCCTTCCACTCAGAATATTGCCCCCCAGATGGCCGGCAATACCTAGCGCAGCCGCCCCTCCCACTACCAAACCTATGGTATCGGCACCCAGTGCTGTAGCGGGACCAACCGGCATATCAGGCATCCTCTCATACATTGGCCATGCCGGAAATTGTGGTTCGGTACATCCTATGCAAACTCCTCCGGATGCCACACACCAATTGTTGCCACCGTTCCACAACCGGGTAGTAACATCACAGTGAGAATAGGGACCTTTACATCCCAATTCAAGCATGCATCCCATTTCTCCGAAGTTCTTGGCAAAAATAGCATTATCAAAATACTGCCTTCGCTGACAATTGTCGTGGATTATCTTATCGAAAAACATCTTGGGGCGGCCAAAACTATCCACTTCGGGATAATCATTATATAACAACACATGAGCGATTGTTCCCACCATCCAGTCAGGGTGAGGCGGACAGCCCGGGACATTGACGATAGGCACATCCTTCACAACCTGAGATACTGGAACGCAGTTGGTCGGATTAGGGGCCGTCGCCGGCAATCCCCCATAAGCCGAACATGTGCCGAAGTTCAGTATTGCCTTAGCCTTGCCACCGATGTCTTTGACCAATTTCTCGAATACTATCGGCTGACCGTTCTCCTCCCCAACCATGCAGAAACGGCCCTCTGCTCCCGTTGGGACCGCACCCTCAACCACCAGGAAGAAATTACCTTTATTCTGCTCAGCTACCTGATATATGCCTTGTTGCATGGCTAAATCACCCGCTGCGGCACTAATGTTGGGATGATAAGTCAAGCTGATTACCTTGGTAAGAATCTCCTTAATTTCCGGATGAACCGTGTTTAGCAGCGAGATTGAACATCCGGTGCACGAGGCCCCCTGCAGCCATATTACCGGAGGCGCTCCAGCGGCTATGGCTTCTTTCATAAAAGGAGCCAGGTACCCCGAAAGGGATATAGCTGCTGCCGATCCCGCACAAACCTTAATAAATTGGCGTCGACTAAGTTTGGTTGGCATTTAACACATTCCCTCCCCACATATAAATCCGATTTTCCTTTGAATCCTTTAGCCGGCAAGCTGTATCAACTTCCCCGCAGCGAATTTTTCTTGTTTCTCACCTCCCCAGATAGCCACTCTACCCAATCGCTAATTCCGTCACCGGACCCCCCCGAAACCATAAATACCTGAACTGCAGAATTCATTTTCGCTAGATCCTCTCGGAAACGATCGACACTGAAATCGGTATAGGGCAGAAGGTCTGTTTTATTGAGCAAAACCACCCCTGCTTCCCTAAATATCAAGGGATATTTGGTCAATTTATCGTTACCCTCGGTAGTGCTTATAACCACCACCTTGAAATCTTCACCCAGATCAAATTCGGCTGGACATACCAGATTGCCCACATTCTCAATAAACAGCAAATCCAAACCATCAACGGACAAATCCAGAAATGCCTTGTCAACCATTCCTGCATCCAGGTGGCAGGACCCTTCAGTATTGATCTGAACTACCCTGACGCCTTTCTTTTCAATGCGCTGGGCATCCTGATCGGTGTATAGATCCCCCTCGATAACCCCAATGTTAATGCGGCCATTTAAACCATCGATGGTTCTTTCCAAAATGGTAGTCTTGCCGGAACCCGGCGAACTCATCAGATTTACGGTCATTATGCCCTTGCTAGTAAAGGTATTGCGATTTTTGCGGGCCAATAGTTCGTTGGCTCCAAGTATATTGCGCTCCAAACTAACCAAAACCATTCAATTTACTCCCCTTCGAAATAATCCAGGTACAATTCCCGTCCCTGGACAACATCTACCTGGTTGGATCCACAATCCGAGCAGGAAAATATATATTGTTCCTTCTGATACAATAGTTTCTGACACTGCCGGCAAGCCAACATCACCTCTTTTTCTTCGATCTCTAAAACAGCTCCCTGAAACAGCTCTTCGACCCCGCAAATAGCCTCAAAAGCAAACCGCATACTGTCTGGCAGGGCCATGGATAACCTGCCAATGACCAATTTCACTTTACTTATCCGCTCAATGTGGTTCTCAACCGCACTGTTCCTGACTATATCCATCACGCTGTCCATCAAAGCTAATTCATGCATGGTCAACATCCTCTGCGATCAGTTACATATTCTTGTCCGGCTTTACCCCACAAAAAAATCCGGCTTCGAAATGCCGGATAACACAGCACAACAAAAACCTGCGCCCATCTCTAAACGAACGCCCTCGTCGGCCGCTAACCTCAGCATCTCCTTTTCACAATGGAAGGCACAGAAGTTTCCCAGTGTACCCAATGGCTTGACAATCATAGTGCTTATCACCTGCAGACTGTCAAACTCGGAGAATATGCCCTAATATATGCGATTCTTTTTCTTAAATCTCAAAAAGCTCTCTGCAATAACTTTTCGATCGCACCGATAGCCTTGCAAAGACAGCTGTCGATGACCAATTTCACCCTACGGATCAGCTCAAAATAATGCTATACCTCATTATTCCTGATTATGCCCATCACGCTGTCCATCAAAGCTAATTCATGCATGGTCAACATCCTCTGCGATCA
>CAZDND010000017.1:0-6560 GCA_964506825.1 uncultured Syntrophothermus sp. | reverse complement strand
ATCACCTGCAGACTGTCAAACTCGGAGAATATGCCCTAATATATGCGATTCTTTTCACTAACACCTATAATTCTATTCGGTTTTACAAAATCCTGCTATTAAAGCAGCTGAGCAATCTATTTTTTTATTGATAGTCGATTATGATCACCAATTAGGCTTCTGTTCAATATTATTGGCTATCACTCGTTCATACTGCGGTAAATATCCGGGGGAGATCGCCGTACCTGTTAGCCCAACCAGGCTCTCTAGCCATGAAAATAGTAATGTTGATGTTCCTCCGCATCATGGACATGATAATATTCATCGATCAGATTGACAGACATCAGCAAAGCCTTATCGTGCAAGGCTGCCTGGCTGGACCCGTCGTATACCAGACAATGGTCTTCTGACAATACCAGCGCTCGTTTGGAAATGGCGTGGGCCAGCTCCAGGTTATGGGTAGCCGTAATGATGGTGCGGCCCCGATTATTGAGTTCCAACAGCAGTTCGATGAGCCAGCGTTGGGTCTTGGGATCGAGGCCATTAGTCGGTTCATCCAAAATCAGCACTTCCGGATTGAGCACCAGAGTCGAGGCCACCGCGACCTTCTTCTTTTCACCCCCGCTGAGCCGGTAGGGAGAACGATCGGCCAGGTCCCTGAGACCCAGCATACCCAGCACATCCTCCACCCGTTGCTTTACTTCCGCTTCATCCAAGCCTAATTGCCGCGGTCCAAAGGCCACCTCATCCCATACCTGGGAATTGAATAATTGCGCCTCCGGGTTTTGGAAAATAAATCCAATCTGGCGATGGTATTTTTGGGCAATTTGGTTATCTTCCAGATAGGCTTCGGTTATTTCCTGACCGAAAGCATAAAAATGACCTCCACTGGGAAAAACCAATCCGCAAAGTACCTTTAGCAAGGTGGATTTACCTGAACCGTTAGCCCCCAACAGACAGAGGCTTTCCCCGCGAAATATGTCCAGATTTAGATTTTCAAACAGGTTGTCCCCGCCGCTATACCTGAAAGCAACATCATGTAAAGTGAAGATCTTAGTAATCAGGACGGCCGCCTCCAATCAAGTTTAACGATATTTTCCGAGCTATGTTTTCTCAGCCCAGGATTCAAGAGGCTGACATTCCCCCCCGGGCCGTTCAGGAATGGATCCCGTATAACAGCGGTCAACCATAGCCTGATACACGTCCTCCGCCAGCGCCATACTATGATCAAACAGCGCAGCTATGGAGGACCCCACCTGAGCCCGCTGATCCTTTGAAGACAGTCTGCCGACAGTGCGTATTTTGCGGGCTTCAAACATCTCCAAAGAAACCGATAGCAGCACCATGAGATAACGATAGGTCATTTCCAGGATCATTACTAATAGGTCCGGCACCCCCAAAGCCCTTAAGGATTTGAATATTTCAGCCGTGCGGGTGGTCATTACCAGCATCGTGCCAAGGGACAGGGAAATCCCCACCCGCAGAAACACCAAGGTTACAGCCATCACCCCCTGCCGACTGATGAAAATCTCTGACGGCCATGTAATACCCAGGTGATGGACGGCTTGGGCAGATTGATAGATTACCGCCAGGGGATCACCGTCCACAAATACATTCAGGGTCATCGGTAATGTAAAAAGCAAGGTAATCAGGGGAACAAATCCCCAAATCCTTCTCTGCAAGAGCAGCACTGGCAATCGAGACCAATGCATCAGTACAGCCGAACCCACCCAAAACGCAATCAACAGGGTAATCTGCCGGGTCAACCCTACGGCGATGATCAATATGAACATGCTTACCAGTTTCACCCGGGGACTCAACTTCTGCAGCAGTCCATCCCTCTTGGCCAAGGACTCGGTCTGCATGTCCTCACAAATCACTCTGCGAATATCACGGATACTTTTGGCCAGGAAGTTACTGCGGCCGGCCTTTTTCATTGCCTCCGCCATGTCCGGTTCAGTTTCCGCGCTCATCCAATCCGGAAGCATCATCATTATTTCCCCCAAGCTATTATTTAATCCCGGATGCTTTTGGATAGCAGGCTGATAATCCCAAATACCAGAGCACCACCTATCAGGGCCGAAAAAATATATCCAGCGGCTGCCTGCATAAATGTGGTGTCCATGCCGGGCACTGCATAATCCGGCAGTGGGCTGTGAATCCACAAATCAGAATACCTTTCCAGTCCAGCGGGAATAAATCCAACCCGACCAAGTAATTCATCCAGGCTCCATTCGCCAAAAGCAGTCCCAGTGGCCATCAATCCTAAAGGAGAAAGCAGTATTAAAGCCCCTAAGGCCAGCCATAATTTTGGGTAGTTTTTAAACATCGCAGCCCACCTCCGGACTTTGATCAACCGTTTCCCGGAAGGATTCCGTTCCCATTAGTGCCGGGTAGTTTTTCGCTACGAACCGCAACCCCAGCGAAGTCACTAGTCCTTCCACCGGTCCGGCCAGGATCAAATGTTCGCTCATCATGGCGATCACCGCTACCTTCATGGGGACTGGGAAAAACAGCGGTGTGCCATCGGCGGCCTGAAACAGGTGGTACTGAGAACCCAGTTCAACTGCAGTAAATAAGGCGGCTGCACATATTCCTACGTAACCGGCCATAAATGCAGCTGCCATGCCCCGTCCCGACAAGAAATCCGCATTGCCCTTGACCAGTTTATAGACCAGGTAGCCTGCCCAGGGCATGATTAAACCCATATTGAAACAGTTGGCCCCTAGAGCCAGCACCCCTCCGTCGCCAAAAATCATCGCCTGAATGATGAGTGCAATCGAGACCCCTACACAGGCTGACCAGGGCCCCAGAAGTATGGCTAGCAATACCGCCCCCACTGCGTGAGCTGAGCTGCCTCCTGGTACAGGAAGGTTGAACATCATGATAGTGAATGAAAAGGCTGCCCCGATGGCCAATACCGGCACTTCTTTTTTCTTTAGAGTTGACTGCACCTTGCGAACCGCCACTCCCAGCACCGGCACCATCAGCATTGCCAAGGGAATTGCCGTTTGCGGACCAAGATAACCATCTGGAATATGCACTTCTTCATCTCCTTAATTTCGACTGTGTAAATGTTATCTGGAAAGACGTCTCGACCATCAGTCTAACCATCTGTGGCAAAAGCAAAAATACCATGAGCAATATCAGGGGTCTTGAAACCCGCCAATACCTTCATGGTATTATTTAAACGTCCCGATGCTTAACTCAAATATGCCCTTGGCTGGACTGCGAATAATGTCTCTACGCCTTCATGGCGCTTATTATCCTACCATATTCGCGGCCTGACATCATTTCCCTGCTTATGATTCCAAATCCAATAGCCGGCAATAACTAAAAGCCCTTAATCAGGGTAAAAGTGCTGATGGCATTGCCATCAGTCACTGAAAAAAGGTAGTTCCCCCGGGCAGTTAGGAACAGACTCGCACGGCCATCGTCATCGGTTTTCAAACGATGAGGATAATCACTATTTCGGGTGTGGCTGTAGGTCGCCGACACTTCAACCCCTTTCAGTGGTCTGCCATCCTTAAGCACCTGGATCTCATAATTTTCACCCATCCGTGCATGGCTGTAATCAACCGGAACGATTTCCAGCGGCAACCCTACCGGCTGGACTCCATGATGGTGGTGATGGCCCACCTCAATGAAAGCAGCTGCGTAAAGACTGATATTATCCTTTTCACAGACAAATATCCGCGCCAAACCCTCTATTTCCTGGTTCATAGTGATTTCCGCCTCGCCGTGATCCTCAACGATAGTCAGCTCATGGGATTCTCCGTCAATCAGGACACGCGCGGTTGGTTCGGAAAATACCGCCTCCTTGTCAGGCCGCATATTGTAGCCCTTAAACAATCTCACCCTGACCGGCTCCCCAGGATGGAAATGTCCATGATCCGTGTCAGGTTCGAGCCACATTTCCAGGTGGCGTTGGCTGGACACTTCCGGTATTTCCTCCAGCAGGATGCGATGATGGACCAATTCCATTTCCTTGATGCGGGCCTTGACCACCCGGCGTTCACCAAAAATGTTTTCCATGAATATGTTATTATCATCCCCGGGAACAATCCGGTCCACTCCTCGCATCAGCAAATCTTCCTGGCCCTCCCGGCAGATATACACATTGGCTTCACACATATGATTCCCCTCCATCTTATACACAAGCCGGGCAGACATAATCCTGCCCATTTAGGACCGCGCGGGGTTCCATGACCCCTTCGCCGCAGATCGAACATTCCACCGTGGGATATATCCGAGCCTTATCCGGAAAATCAAAGTCAACTTCCCGCCAGGAAAACAAATCCTCGAAGGGAGTAGTCATTAGTCTTTCAAATATCCTTCCGAGGACTTGCTCCTTTTCGGCAACATCCTCAGCAGTCAAGCTCCCTTTCCGCATTAATTCCCTATACCGCTGGGAATCAGGATGGGGATGTGCGGAGAATTTCTGGGCGATCCGCACTGCGCGGAGCTTATCCCGGCTGGCAATAGTATAAACATTCTTGCCGTAATCTTTGAAAATCAGATTGCCCTTGCCAAAAGTACAGCCTAAGATCGCCTGTATGGCATCAACTCCGCAGGAATTGGTCTCCACCACCGCCAGCAGCTCCTCATTCCGATCCGGACTGATGTCCAGATATTTCTTGGCAAACTCCGCTACCCGCACCCCCATTAATAGCCCTGGACATATATGCCCGTGAAACTGAATAGCCATTTCCAGGGGCGGCATATCTCTGCACATGTCTAATCTCCCACCCTTCCATTCATGCTTAGATATAGTAACTATATACAACAGTCACAACCATAAACGGATGCCGACTTAAGAATTAATAAGACCATCTCCTCAGATATCTCCAACCACCTGATCGTCTTATAAATCACCTTGCATATTGCCCGTCGCATATCTGTTTGATCCGGGCCACCAAATGGCTGACCTGGGAAGGTAACGACTCATCCGACACTCCGCTGATTTCAATATTAGCACGATTTATTGGCAATAGTATCTTGGGTGCATCTGCCAAAGCTATCGATTCGGCCATTGCTGGGGTTATCTCACCCAAAAAAGCATGGGCGGCAATAATGGCCACCGAGCCTACGATAACGTCCACCCGGGGTACGCAATACATGACAGCATTTTCGCCGCTGGCACCCTCATTGGCGCCCGCCTTCAGCATCACGGAAGCGACTACCGCATTAGTTCCCAGCCCGATTATATGGCAGGAATTGCCTATTTCCTGGCGCAACTGTTCAATGATAATCCTGCCAATCCCGCCTCCCTGTCCATCCACCACCGCAATTCTCAAAGACTCCCCCCCACTTCTTAACAAGCATCGCCATACCCGTCTCCACCACCGATCTGCCCTCGGTCGCCATCGCTAAACTCGCCGACCCTTTTCAAAAATCCTCATAGACTACAATAAAAAGCCGTGGGCATTTCTGCACAGCGGCTCTCCATTAACAACTCAACTATATGGACCTGGTATTAATATTGGGCATTTCGCCACTGGTTTCATGACCAAATCCCCCTGCCGGGCGGCTCTCTATAGGCCACACAGTTTCACCCTGATGCTCATCCCGCTCAAGACCCACGGATTGCGCTGCAAGAGATTCATTATATCAGGCCTTATCGTCTGCCTTGATTTTGGCTATTTTGGCTTCAATTTCAGCAATCGTCAGCAGGCGGGTGTCAATGTTCTTCAAGTCCTCCGCAAACTGCTCCGCCATGGTATCCCCTGCTTTGTACAAGGTGTAAAGCTTATCACCCATCAGTCTCTTGGCTTCATCGATTGCATCTTTCTCTTTGGAGATCGCCGAGTTAAGCTTGGTGGTTTCCATCAATTCCGAAGCTTTTTCCGTGGCATCCTGTACACCTTCGGTAATTTTCTTGCCTAGATCTTGAAAAAATGCCATTAAGCACACCTCCCAAGTAATAATTTGATATATACATCGTACTTCATTTGGAAGGATCTACACAATGCCCGCTGAAATATCTGAACGGTAGATTTCTGTAATTTCTTGAAGTTGGCAGGACTTGGGCTGCTTGTCGGATTACGAAATTCAATGATCGATTCCAGGACCATTGCCATTCCTGTAAATAGGTGCTGGCAACATCTATCTAACCGAAATGGGGATTACCCCTTTCAGCTGTATTGATCCTCGATCCGGCACGCCCATTTGATTGAAAACCGGGGCTGACTTTACTGGGCAAGGTACTCAGATATCCTATCCCGGGCCCGGACACGCTCCAGATTGTCCCCGGACCTTCCCGAATGCTGGGCCGCCTGTTCCTGCTGCAGCATCAGATACTCATTCAACTCCGCCCGCAGTGCTTGGTCCTGGGTTTGACTATATAACTTCAAAGCAGGCTCCACACCTGCTGGACCCGATCGATACAGGTTCTCCACATCGAAGCTGGCCAGCGTCCCCGAGATATATCTTTCCGCATTATAGTCGGCAGCGATGCTGTCCGGATCTGCCAAACAGAGTAGGCAGAGCATAACCACCCCCACTCCAGCAGCCAAACGCGCAATGGAAAATTGCCGCATCTGCAGAGCCACCACTCCACCGCACACTATTGCCAGAAAGAT
>CAZDND010000016.1:0-17991 GCA_964506825.1 uncultured Syntrophothermus sp. | reverse complement strand
TTTCCCTTGGTTGATAGGGCGGATGGCTGGCAAGCTTCGGCTCCGAAAGACCCCCTGAAGAATTTTTGCCGAATATTGATGGAGGTTAGGGTGATTGTCAAGGATTGAGCAGAACTTGTCCGGGTTTGTCCAAAACCTCCTGGGATGGCCGCGACTGGTTTTCTACCGATATCTGCCTTTACTGGTGATTGGCTTCATAGCTGCATTCGCTATCTATCAGAGCCTGCATTTGTTCCAGTATGATCATTTTTATGATTGGACCTTTCTCTTCGCTGGGCTGGGGGCTGGATTTGTTCTGCTATTTTCCAAGGCTGCCCGTGACTTTTTCAGCAGGGCCAACGCTGGTCTGGTAATGATGGTCATCATAGTGGCAGCAGGGGCTGTCAGGGTTCATTTCATGGGTCTGCTTCCCACCCAACCAATATTTGATTATGCTGCCTACCAGCTGGCAGCTGAAAGTGTCAGTCAAGGGAACCTGGAAGCTTTGACGCTGCTGGAGGGGAAACCCTGGGGATATCCCCTTCTATTGGGGCTGGTTTACTGGGCAGGGGGGATAAGTCTTTTCTGGGCTCAGCTGTTGAACTTAGCTCTGTCGCTGATTTCGATCATACTTGTTTTCATGTTGGTCAACCGCCTCATGGGGCAGGAATATGCCTTGCTTACCGCTTTTCTCTATGCATTCCTGCCATCGCAGATATTTATGAACAATGTGGTCAACAGCGAGATTCTTTTCATCGCCCTTATCCTCGCCGGTTTGTATTTTAGTATCAAATTTATGCAGGACCTGGCCTGGTCCAGTTTGATAGCCACTGGTTTATTCTTGGGATTGGCTCAGGTTGTAAGACCAGTAGCCATGATATACTTGCTGGTGTTCGGGGGTTTTTTGGTGCTGCAAATGGGACCGCAGCATATTGGCAGACTGTTCAAATATGCCTTGGCGGCCCTGTTGTCATTTTACCTGGTAATGATGCCATTTCTGGTTCTGAAAAGCTTCATCTATAAACAACCCGTATTATGGGAAAAGGGCACCTTTGGCATGGTGTTTGTCATGGGCACCAACGTAGATTCAGGGGGTTATTGGAATCAGTCAGATTATGACCATTTAAAAAGCCTCTTGATCAAGTATGATAACGATGCCGAGAAGGTAAATAAGGAAGCCTTCAAGCTAGCCATGTGGCGTTTGCAGCGCAGTGAGGATTTTAAGCTTATGATCCCCTCGAAAATAAGCAACATGTGGTCTATTGACACTTTCGGCTTCGAGTGGGCCAACAATGGAACCGGCAATGAGCCAATCATAACCGATGAGCATGAATTGAGGAACTATAGAGGTGTTTCTCAATTGTACTATGCTTTTATCGTCCTGATGATCTGGAGTGGAATCGCACGGCGCCGGCTTGAGGACGATGCCGGGTACCGCTATTTTACTGCGATCCTACTGGCTTTCGTCGTTCTGCATATTTTTATTGAGGTTCAGGGCCGTTATCACATGCATCTGACCCCAATATTTCTTATAATGCTGGCCTATGGCTTTCTGAAGAGCGATCATCACGAGGAAGCAACCGCTTATTCGGTCGGATTTACAGATTCCAAGGAGTAGGGGGATCAATTTGTCAGGATTCTTATATGAAGTCATCAGACTGATTAGGGTTAAACAGTGGACAAAGAATGCTTTTGTTTTTGCCCCGCTGCTTTTTTCTCTCAATTTGTTTAATGAATGGCTGTGGATAGATGCTTGTTGGACTTTCCTGGCGTTTTCCATGGTGTCCAGCACGGTATATGTTTTTAACGACATAATTGACATCGAACGTGACAGGATTCATCCCATAAAGCGCTCCCGACCTTTGGCGGCCGGCGTGATCACGATTGGACAGGCGTGGATAACAGCCGGTATTTGTTTGTTGGTGGCAGTAATAATCAGTTTGAGGTTCGGAACTGATGTGACTGCCGTGCTGGGAATATACCTGGTCCTCAATATCTTCTATTCACTTAAGGGCAAGGACATTATTATACTTGACACCATGATAATCGCGTTGGGCTTCGTTCTCCGGGTGTTGGCAGGCGCATACGCCATTGAAGTGCTTCCGTCGTCATGGATGCTGGTGGCGACATTTTTCCTGGCGCTTTTGTTAGGGTTGGGCAAAAGATATAATGAAATTTTCCTGTCGCTGGAGGAACCCACTTCTTTTCGCCGGGTTTTGGAGGATTACAATGAACCTTTGCTCAGGCAGATGCTGTCTATAGCTTCGTCAAGCACGGTGGTATCATATGCCTTATACACCATGGATTCGCATGTCATCGGAGCGTTTGGCACCAACTATCTGGTATTCACCCTGCCGTTTGTAGTTTTTGGGGTTTTCCGTTATCTTTATCTGGTATTCAAACACAATCAGGGAGGCGACCCAACCGAGGAGGTTTTCGGGGACAAAACCATGCTCATGACTTTAACGCTGTGGTTGATTTCAGTTATTTATATTATCTATTGATGGCGCAGGTCATAAGCTGGTGCGGAGAATTCAGCCATGAGTCAGGATGGTTGACATCCCAAATTATGGGGGGTTAATATTTATTAAGGTTTGATATCTGAGTATGGATTATCGAGAGGAAGGCAATATGCAAGATTTTACAGGGTTTACTTGTTTTGTGATGAGATCGGCTATGAAGAAGATCGATCGCTTCTTTGCAGGGCGTCTGGAGGAGTATGGGGTTAGCGTTCCCCAGGCTTTTGTCTTATTTTCATTGTTGCAGGATAACGGGTCCACGTTGAAAGAGATTGGGACCAGAGCACAAATAGACAGTTCTTCCATGACAGTCCTGGTGGATAAGCTGGAGAATGAAGGGCTGTTGGAGAGAAAGCTGGATGCCCAGGATCGTCGGGCCATCAGGGTGTTTTTAACCGCTAAAGGCCGCGACTTGGGAGAGCGGGTGCTTAATCTGGCGGTGGAATTCAACCAAAATCTTTCGGATGTCCTGGAGGGGGTACAGGAACCCTTTCACCAAGGCCTGATTAAAATCGTGGATGGTCTCGAATAGCCTGGTTGAAAAATGCCTGCTTAACTTATTGGAGTTGGAGAATTAGAAGATGCGTTATGTGAGGTTTCTTAACGAGGGGACTCCTTGTTGGGGTGTGATCGAGGGAGAGTTGGTACGGGAGCTTGATGGTTCGGTTTTTGATGCACCGACTTATACCGGGCATTCCTTTGATCTTAATGGACTGCATTTGTTGGCTCCGGTGATGCCGGGCAAATTAATCGCGGTTGGGATGAATTACCGGGAACACATTGCCGAATTTGGAAGAAAGGTGCCAACGGAGCCGGTGCTTTTCATGAAACCTTCTTCGGCCGTGATTGGCACCAATGCGAACATAGTATATCCTGCCATTTCTGCCCAGGTGGATTTTGAGGCTGAATTGGCGGTGGTCATCGGAAAGACAGCCCGGAATGTTGAACCTCATGGAGCAATGAAGATGGTTTTAGGGTATACTTGTGGTAACGATGTTACAGCCCGGGATCTGCAGACCAGGGATGGCCAATGGACCCGAGCCAAATCCTTTGATAGCTTTTGCCCTCTGGGACCCTGGTTGGAAACAGGTGTAGATCCCCATGATCTGCAGATTGAATGCAGGGTTAATGGTAAAGTAAGGCAGCTGTCGAGAACGAGTTCCATGATCTTCGACCCCGCTTTCCTGATAAGTTTTGTATCCAGGGTTATGACCCTTAATCCAGGGGACGTGATCCTTACGGGGACACCCAGCGGGGTCGGTCCGCTTGAAATAGGCGATATGGTAGAGGTGCAGATTGAGGGCATAGGAATTCTCAGGAATTCCGTGGTCCTACCTTAGACAACAGGGAATTTATGTTGACAGGAAGGCACAATGTGCTAGAATAATTCCTGAACAAATAATAGAGGAGGTTGATAAAGGGTTGAAAAATAAGTGCATAGCCATACTCATCAACCCTTTCGCGGTTGGATAAGAAAGGAGGGTGAGAATGGTGCAGTCTTTAGGGCGACACATCCTGGCTGAGATTTATGGATGCAGTTTTGAAATGCTAAACAATGTAGAACAGGTTGAGGAGACCATGATTAACGCGGCTTTAGAGGCTGGTGCAGAAATCAGGGAGTTTGTATTCCACAAGTTTAGCCCCCAGGGTGTAAGCGGTGTGGTAGTGATTTCCGAATCGCATCT
Source organism: uncultured Syntrophothermus sp. (assembly GCA_964506825.1). Lineage (GTDB taxonomy): Bacteria > Bacillota > Syntrophomonadia > Syntrophomonadales > DTU052 > JAAYDA01. The sequence continues at coordinate 13,808 of CAZDND010000016.1, read as the reverse complement.
GGCAATTCATACCTGGCCGGAATTGGGATACGCAGCAGTGGACGTATTTACATGCGGAGACACAGTAGATCCCTGGGATGCATGCAACTACCTGGTGCAGCAGTTTAAAGCAACCAGCATGAACGCTACCGAGATGAAGCGTGGCATGATCCAATCGGCGGAGGCAACAGCCTAAGTTTTTAGGGGGGATAATATTTTAGTAGGCCGAAGAAGTTCAAATCTGATTCTAACGTAAAAGACCTTGTTCAAGATTGGTGAACGAGGTCTTTTGCATTTGGGTGGCGGAGATTTAATTTTAGATACGAGTTTTGGGCGGAATTTAGCTGGGTACAGTTGACAGGAAACAGCCATCACCTTGTATACTGGACCTGATGCTCTGGAGCATAACAGTAAACATTTCGCCGCCCCGAAAAACATATCCACGGTGTTTGCCGGGATCCAGGATGATTTCCTAAAGAGTCGATTAATTTTGGATAAGCTCGCCAGAGCAAATCAGGCTTGGATAACCTATACTTTTGGGGTAAAATCATATGTGGTTGGATGGGAATCCGATTCCCGGTTCGTATCGGGAATCAGGAAAGTCCTTCGAGATCTAGGAGAGGACTGTGTTATGAGAGTACCACGGGTCAAAGACTTCCACGAATCTAAAGAATATGACCGAATTCTGGCGGAATGCCTGAGACCCCTGGGGGACCGTATCCAGGGATTCAGGGTAGATGTGCAAAATGCATTTCATTGGACGGCTGTTCCGGCGACGGTTATAGCAATAAACAGTCATTTTGATGTAAATATGCGGATCAGCTCACGATTGGCGGTTGTATTTTCATTGCTTTATCTGGCTGATTACATGCACTATTCGGTAAAAGATACTGACCAATACTCAGATGACTATGAATCGGCCCAGTTTGCCATTCTGATGGGGGATTATTTGTTCGGGAGAGCGGTCGAATTACTGTCCGATGTTAACGGACATGTGATCCTGCCGCATTTTTCGGAGTTGATAAGCCAGATCAACGAAGGGCACACGATGATAAAAGCCGGATCATACGCAAATGATTTGGGAGTGATTGCCCGTGAGAAGGCAAGCTTTTACAGGTTTGCTTTTTTAACGGCGGCAGTCATGGCTGACTGTCCCCAAACGGAGTGTTCCGTATACGAGGAGATGGGGCAGAACCTTGGTATGGCGGTAGCGTTATCCGCCAACGGGCTGGTGGCTGAGAGCCAGACCTATCTTCATGAATTGGAAAATTTATGGCGGCTGGTTCCAAAACGGCATGGTGGGGCAAGTCTGGCCTTGAGAAGTTTTTTGACCGAAATCGCCAAGGGAATTGTTCCATCTTGGGAGGTAGTAGCAATATAGGGGGGATCGCATGGCTTATCGTGATTTGAGGGAATTTGTTGAGGTGCTGGAAAAAAGAGGCGAGCTCCGCCGGATCGGGGTCGAGGTTGATCCTGAGCTGGAAATAACTGAGATTACTGATCGAGTTAGCAAGGCTTACGGCCCTGCTTTACTTTTTGAGAAGGTCAAAGGATCCAATTTTCCGCTGTTGATAAATGCTTTTGGAAGTGAGGCCAGAATGGCATTGGCCTTGGAGCGCGAATCCCTGGATGATATTGCCAAGGAGGTAACATCACTGCTTCAACTGGCGGACATACCTCCGTCGCTTTTGGACAAGTTGAAAGTGCTGCCCCGGCTGGCCCAGTTAGCTTCCTTTGGACCCAAGATTGTCAAGAGCGGGATCTGCCAGGAGGTAGTAATTAAGGATGACCCTTCGCTGGATATTTTGCCCATTATAAAATGTTGGCCGGATGACGGCGGGAAGTTCCTCACCCTTCCGCTGGTGGTCACCAAAGATCCGGAGACTGGGAAACGCAATTTGGGTATGTATCGGCTGCAGGTCTATGATAGCAAGTCAACAGGTATGCACTGGCATATGCATCACGACGGCGCTCAGAATCATCGTAAGTATGCCATGAAAAATGAGCCAACCCCGGTTGCCATAGCCTTAGGGTGCGATCCGGCGGTAACTTACTGTGCCACAGCCCCGATGCCCAAGGATATCGATGAACTGATATTGGCGGGATTCCTGCGCCAGCAGCCGGTTGAATTGGTAAAATGCAAGACAGTCGATCTGGAGGTTCCGGCTAACGCGGAAATCGTTTTGGAGGGATATGTTGATCCCCACGAGAGCAGGGTTGAGGGACCTTTTGGAGACCATACCGGCTACTATTCTCTGGCCAGTGAATACCCGGTATTCCATTTGACCTGCATAACCCATCGGCGCAACCCCATATACCCCACCACTATAGTTGGCAAACCTCCCATGGAGGACTGCTATATGGCCAAGGTGACTGAGCGTGTTTTTTTACCAGCTCTAAAATTCCTTACTCCCGAAATAATTGACATCAACCTTCCTTTGGAAGGGGTGTTTCATAACTGCGTGCTGGTATCGATCAAGAAAAGTTTTCCCGGACACGCTCAGAAAGTTATGAATTCATTATGGGGTATGGGGCAGATGATGTTTTCCAAATTCATTGTGGTGGTTGATGAGCAGGTCGATGTGCAGAATCTGTCAGAGGTAATGTGGAAGGTGTTTAATAACGTTGACCCTAAGCGTGATCTGCTGATTGTTGAAGGTCCTCTGGATGTACTGGACCATTCGGCTCCGCTGCCGCTTTTTGGGGCTAAAATGGGCATAGACGCTACCAAGAAATGGGTTTCAGAAGGACACACCCGCGAATGGCCCGAAGATATTGTCATGGATCAAGGCGTACGGGATATGGTAAGCCGGAAGTGGGAACAATATGGGATCGACTAAGTTGCTCCGATTCCTGAACCTGATAGATTTTCAGCACACCATATTTGGACTTCCTTTTGCTTACCTGGGAGCTTTTTTGGCCGGGCCTGGTTTTCCTGGCTGGTCTGTAATTTTCTGGATTACAGTGGCCATGGTTGGCGCCCGGACTGCAGCCCTGTGCATGAATCGGGCTATCGACGTCAAAATCGATGCCCGGAATCCACGGACGCAAGATTGGTCTTTGGTCAAAGGAGAGTTTTCGGTTGGTCTGGCATGGGCGGTTGCGCTGGTATCGCTGGTAATCTTGGAAATTGCCGCATGGCAGCTGAACCCTTTGTGTTTTGCCTTGGCACCGCTGGCCATTCTGGTTTTATGGGGATATTCCTATACCAAGAGATTTACCTGGTGGTGTCACCTCATACTGGGATTGGCCATCGGTATAGGACCTTTGGGGGGATGGATGGCGGTCAGCGGACAAATGGATTGGCAGCCGGTGCTCTTCACTCTGGCAGTAGCTTTTTGGGTAGCAGGTTTTGATACCATGTATGCATGTCAGGATATTGAGTTCGATCGTCAGCAAGGTCTCTATTCTATTCCGGCTCGATTTGGTACCCGGGGGGCTCTTCAATTCGCCCGGGCTTTTCATGTACTGACTATTATCTTCTTTATTTGCGGTGGGTTGGTACTGCAGTTGGGATGGGCGTATTATCTGGGAATCGTCATCGCCGGAGCGATTCTGGTGTATGAACATTCTCTGGTAACCGCCGATAATCTGAAAATGGTAAATCTGGCGGCTTTTAAGGTTAATAGATATGTTAGCACGACCATATTTTTTCTGGCTCTATTGGATATTTTGGTATTCAATTAATGGGCGAGGCAGGATGTTGGGGGGGAGTATAGTTGGCCAAAATTGTAGTGGCCATCACTGGAGCCAGCGGGGTAGTATATGGGGTTCAATTGGCAAATTGGCTTCTAAGGCACGACCATGTGGTATATATGGTTGTCAGCGAGCCTGCCAAACTGGTTCTCAAGAGCGAATTGGATTGGGATTTGTATAAACATACCGTAAGCGATTATATGTCATCAGGCCAAATCACCTGCTATGAAAACCAGACCATAGGAGCTCCCATTGCCAGCGGGTCTTTTTTATATGACGCAATGGTTATTGTGCCTTGCACCATGTCAACATTGGCCGGGGTCGCCCATGGGAGTTCCAATAACCTGATCGAGAGAGCTGCCGATGTATGTCTCAAAGAAGGACGCCGACTGGTAGTGGTACCCCGGGAGACACCTCTCAATATAATTCACATCAAGAATATGCTGTCGCTAGCTGAAGCTGGCGGCAGGGTGGTTCCCGCAATGCCCGCTTTTTATTCCAACTCTGAAACTACTGAGCATCTGGTGGATTTCATGGTGGGCAAGATCCTGGACTCTCTCGGAATTGACAATGATGCCTATCTACGGTATCAGATGGGCTAGTATCCTCGAGCCGGCAGGTGTTGTCCAGTTCCGATATTATAATTCAGCCAGCCATCTGAGCTTAATCATTGTGGCGGAATGGCGGAATCTATATAATTAGACTGGGATTATCAAAAAGGGGTTATAAATGCATTTTCAGAGCTTCTTTGAGCCGGTCGAGCGGCAAATGCGGATGGTGGAAGATGACCTTTATCTGGCCCTTGATTCAGAGATTCCTCTGATGAAGGAGGCTTCCCGTCATCTCGTCGAGGCTGGGGGCAAACGTCTGAGACCAGCTTTTGTGCTTATGGCCGGGGGGCTATTTAGCCAAGACCTTGATATACTGGTTCCGATGGCGGTCGCCATGGAACTGGTGCACCTGGCCAGTCTGGTACACGATGACGTAATCGATAAATCCGCGTACCGCCGAGGCAGGGAGACTGTGAAGGCCAGGTACGGCAACGAAATCTCCATATATTCCGGTGACTATATTTTTGCCCGGGCTTTAATGAAAGTTGCTGAGTACAACCGGGCGGATGTAATGGCCATCGCAGCCAGAGCCAGTGTGAGGGTTTGCGAGGGCGAAATGGTTCAGCTGATAACCAGTTTTGACGTGAACCAGGGGCTCAAGGACTATCTGCGGCGAATCGAACGCAAGACAGCTTTGTTAATGGCCCTCAGCTGTAAAATGGGTGCGCTGCTTACTTCGGCACCGGAAGAAATGGTTCGCGCGGTGGAGAGATACGGATACTACATAGGGATGTCATTTCAAATTACCGATGACATTTTAGATTTTACGGCCGATGAAGCCATATTGGGAAAACCTACCGGAAGCGATATCCGGCAGGGAATCATAACACTGCCGGCATTATTCGCATTGGGGAACAGTCCCTTCAAAAGGGAATTACGCATCCTGCTGGGTTCGCCCCATCAAGTTGAAAAACATGGCGACCGAGCAATTGAGATCATCCGGGAAAGCGGTGGGATAGAATTCGCATCACGAATTGCAGAAAAATATGTGCGACGAGCTCAGAAAATGTTGCAGGTTCTGCCGCCAAGCGACTTCCGAAATGCCTTCAGCAGTGTGGCTGAATATGTATATGGGCGAGAGTTTTAGAGGCTGGGGGTAGGATTCTTGTTGGATTTCAGAAATATGACTCCTGATGATAAAGCCACTATCATAGAACATCTTGAAGAACTGCGGAAATCGTTGCTGGTTTCTATCGTGGCTATTATCCTTGGAGCAGTGGTTGCCTTTTATTTCTCTGATATTATCCTGGCAATGATTCAGAGACCTGTGAAGATGCTTGATTTAAATCTGGTATTTATCGGTATTACCGAGGGATTTTATATCAAAATGAAACTCGCCCTGTGGGGCGGATTTGTTCTGGCCTTCCCGGTAGTCGCTTGGCAAATCTACAGATTTGTGTCGCCGGCTTTATTTGCCAATGAAAGAAAATATGTACTGATACTGGTGCCGATAATGGTAGTGCTGTTTGCCCTGGGGGTAGTTTTCGCCTACGTGGTGGTGCTGCCCGTAGCCATTGCCGTTTTAGTTCTGCTGGCTGGGGACTTGGAGCCGATGCTTACAGCAGAAAAGTATGTGTCGTTTTTTCTGACTTTCACCATACCTTTTGGTTTGGTTTTCGAACTGCCGGTGATAGTATATTTCCTCACCCGGTTGGGGGTGATCGATGCCCGCTGGCTGGCAGCCAAGAGGAAGTACGCATTGCTCGCGATTTTTGTCGCCGCTGCGGTTCTGACTCCGGGGCCAGATCCTCTTTCCCAGGTACTAATGGGTGTTCCTATATATGTCCTGTATGAGATCAGCATCCTGGTGAGTAAGATATTCTCCAGGAAAAAAGCTAGTGACAATTCGGAAGAGGATCTGGATAATGTAGAGGAATCCATTGAGGACAATAACAATTAGGGTTGCGGTTAAGGGGTCAAAGCGATTTAGCATATCCATAAATTATCAACCAAATAACCAAAAGTTATAATGACGGCGAGGTGGGGATGCAAAGGAAGGATACTGCAATCTAAACTAGAATAATAAAGAGGATATGCGTTTCCATGTGCCGCTAACCCTGGGAATTATTTCGATAATCGAAGAAAGGAGACGTTCGGCTTGAAAGTAACGCGAAGACAATTCCTGAAAATTTCGGGTGCAACGGCTGCCACTTTCGCAGTGGTGGACCTGGGCTTCGATCTTAAGGCGACTGCTAGTGAGGTCCACGGGTGCAGGATCAAGAACATAACACCTACTCCAACAATTTGCCCTTATTGCGCCAGCGGTTGTGGTTTTTTGGTTTTCGCGGAAAGGGATGCTGCAGGGAACTTCGTTAAACTGCTCAGTGTGGAGGGAGACCCTGATAATCCTATTAACCGCGGGGGGGCCTGTGCTAAAGGTGCAGCGCTCTTCAACATGAGAGATATCTATGATGAAAAAACTGGGGAACAGATAATTAATCCCAAAAGGGTTCAAAAGCCCCTGTACAGAGCGGCGGGCAGCGAAAAGTGGGAAGAAAAAGAATGGGATTGGATGCTCAACGAGATTGTCAAGCGGGTAAAAGACACTCGGGATGCAAGTTTTGTCCATAAAGAAACCTTGGCAGACGGAACTGAGGCCGTTGTCAACCGCACCGAAAAGATTGCCTCCATGGGGGGGTCCGGTCTGGACAATGAGGAACTCTATCTCTGGTCCAAGCTAATGCGGTCACTAGGGGTGGTTTATCTCGAAACACAGGCCCGTATTTGACACGCTCCCACGGTGGCAGGTTTGTCACCTTGTTTTGGACGGGGAGCAATGACCAATCACATGGTGGACTTGAAAAATACTGACTGTGCTTTGGTAATGGGAAGCAACGTAGCTGAGAATCATCCGGTGGGAATGAGATGGATTAATGTGGCCCGGGAAAAACGTGGAGCCAAAATGATCCATGTTGATCCGCGCTTCACTCGTACGTCGCAGGTATCGGATATTTGGGCTCCGCTTCGTTCCGGTACAGACATAGCCTTCATGGGCGGATTGATCAAGTATATCCTCGACAACGAATTGTATCACAAGACTTATGTGCAGTTTTACACCAACGCCACCCTGCTGATCAGCGAAGACTACGACTTTAATGACGGCTTGTTTTCGGGTTTTGATCCGGAGACCGGCCAATATGACGTTGCCTCATGGAGTTACCAGACGGGACCGGATGGTGCCTATTTGAAAGATGTGACCATGACCGATCCCCGGTGCGTGCTGCAGCTTCTTAAGAAGCATTATGATCGCTACGATATAGACACCGTCTGCAGCGTGACGGGAACCCCCAAAGACAAGTATATGGAAGTAATTAAAACCTTTGCGGCTACCGGCGCTCCGGATAAGACGGGGACCATTCTTTATGCCATGGGCACTACCCAGCATACGGTGGGCAGCCAAAATGTCCGGGCCTTCGGGGTTGCCCAGCTGTTATTGGGGAACATGGGCCGTCCAGGTGGTGGTATCAATGCCCTGCGCGGGGAGAACAACGTCCAGGGAGCTACGGATATGGCCCTTCTGTACCATACTCTGCCTGGTTATATCGGATCGCCGACCAATGCTCCTGCCTATAAAGACCTGATCGGGTACATTAAAAAAGAGACCCCGGGTGCAGCGAAGCTCGAAGCCAAGAATTTGGAAGAATTCAGAGCAGCGGTAGCAGCCGGCATCCCTAATTCCGGTTACAAGATCAACGTATCCAAGTGGATCGTGAGCATGCTCAAGGCCTGGTATGGTGATGCCGCGACCCCGGAGAACGATTTTGCTTATGACTACCTTCCCCGACGGGATGAAAAGAAGAATTATTCGCACATGGCGATGTTCGAGGCTATGGACAAAGGCGAGATCGATGGAATGTTCCTGATCGGCGGGAATCCGGTGGTTGGTGGACCCAACGCCAACAAAGAACAGAGAGCTCTCACCAAGTTGAAATGGATGGTCCAGTCGGATCTATGGCTAAATGAGACCTCTGAGTTTTGGAGCTATAAGGCCTGGGAGAGACCCGGCAATCATGGCGGCAGAGGCGAGATGGTACCTGGGGATATCCAGACCGAAGTATTTTTCCTGCCCGCCTGCGGGGTTTATGAGAAGGAAGGGACCGCCGCCCAGACCGGAAGAATAGTCCAGTATCGCTGGAGGGGAGCAGACCCGGTTGGGGAATCTAAACCCGATTTGTGGATCCATGACCAGTTGGGCAAAAGGCTGAAAGAAGCTTATGCCTCGAGTACCAGAGCTGAAGATCAAGCCATCGTCAACATGACCTGGGGTTACGGTCATGGCGAGGAACCCGAACCTATACTGGTTGCCAAAGAAATGCACGGTGTAACCTTGGCTGATGACAAACTGGTTCTGAATTTCACCAAACTAAAGGATGACGGCAGTACCACTTCCGGGATTTGGATTTATTCAGGGCAGATGACCAACAAAGAAAATGGAGATTTGGACTATAAACCTATGTGGCGCGACTCGGTGGATAATTCCAAGACCGGGTTGGGACTCTATTCCAAATGGGGATGGAGCTGGCCCGTTAACCGGAGGATTATCTATAATCGTTGCTCGGTGCAGCCTGATGGTGTGACTCCCTGGCCGGGCGATGCCGAACGTGTGCTGATCCATTGGGATCCGGCAGCCGTATTTGATGCGGAAACCGGGAAACTGGGTAAATGGGTAGGGGACGACGTGCCTGACTTTGCTACAGATCGAGCTCCTACAGCTCCGGGAGGCACTAATCCTTATATCATGAGACCTGAAGGATTGGGTTGTCTGTTTGCCGCTGGAACCAGCATGAAAGATGGCCCTTTTCCTGAGCACTATGAACCTTGGGAGAGTCCAGTAGATAATCCCATCAGCAAGCAACAGAATAATCCGGTTATCAAGGTATGGGAACCAGAAAAATTGGCGAAAAGGAATAAGTTCCCCTATGTGGGCACTACCTACCGGGTAGTTGAACACTGGCAGAGCGGAGCGTTAACCCGCAACCTGCCCTGGCTGGCCGAGCTAATGCCTAACATGTTTGTCGAGATCAGCGAGCAGCTGGCTCGTGATAAGGGCATAGATAACGGCGACAAGGTAATCGTTTCCAGCACCAGGGGTGAGATCGAGGCAGTGGCTTGTGTAACCAAACGGCTGAAAGCCTTGGTAGTCGCAGGGCAAGCGGTTGAAACGGTGGGGATGGTATGGGCTTTCGGATTCAAAGGCTACGCTACCGGCGACTCGGCAAATCGCCTGACCCCCCACGTCGGATGCGGCAACACTATGACCCCTGAATACAAAGCCTGGCTTTGCGACATAAGGAGGGCATGAGCATGTTAAAATACACGAATCTTTATGATGCTACCAAATGTTCAGCCTGCCGCGGCTGCATGGTTGCCTGCAAACAATGGAACCAATTGCCGGGATTGGAGACTGAGTTCAAAGGCAACTACCAGGTTAAGGAAGGCATGGATGCCCATTCTTTCACTTACATTAAATTCAATGAAGAAGAAGGCACCTTTCAGCCGCAATGGTACTTCTCCAAGCATCAATGCATGCACTGTCATGAGCCGGCCTGTGTCGACGCCTGCCCAAGACATGCTCTTTCCCAGACAGAATGGGGTGCGGTAGTCAAGGATTTTGACAAATGCATTGGATGTCAGTATTGCGTGGCAGCCTGTCCATTTGATGTTCCCAAGTACGATAAAGCAATCGATAAGGTAACCAAATGCACCCTTTGCGCCAATAGGGTTCAGGTCAACCTGGAAGGTGGAGATCCAAAAACATTCCAGCCGGCTTGCGCCAAAACCTGCCCTACCGGAGCGTTGGTATTCGGAGAACGTGAGTCTCTGCTGGCCAAAGCCCGGGAAAGGGTCAGTTGGCTGAGAGCTAACGGTCATCCGGAGGCTATCATATATGGGGAGCACGAGTTGGGTGGATTGAACAAACTCTATATTTTTGATGGCTTGCCGGAGAAATACGGGTTCCCCAACGAACCCAAACGGTCCTCTGTGGTCAATGGCTGGCAGAACATTGTTCAGCCCTGGTTTGGATTGGTGATTCCCTTGGCGCTGGCAGGATCGACCGCCAGTTTCTTCACAAGCCGCTGGCTTAAGAACAAGCGTGAGCAAATGGAAGGAGGTGCCGGCCATGGAAATGATAACTAAGTACGAACCTGATGTGGAAAGGGTCGAGCGTTTCAGTTTCAGTGCCCGCTTCGTTCATTGGGGTCACACGGTGACATTTCTATTGCTGCTGTTGACCGGATTAGTATTGTTTATGGACTCCCGATGGGGGGTTTTGGCAGCAATATTTGGCGGCTACAACGGGGCAGGCCTGATCCACAGGATAATGGCCGTTGGTTTTACTATTATCCCCCTGGTGGGGCTGGCGATGAATCCCCGTGGATTCGTGGAATGGTGGAAAGATGTTTTTAATTTCAGAATGGATGATTTCAAATTCCTAACCAAATTTCCGTTCGAGTTCCTGGGATTTCATGTAGAGATCCCTCCCCAGACCAAATTCAATGGCGGGGAAAAGATGAACTCCTGTGTTATTACCGGTTCCTGCCTACTGGTGGCATTAAGCGGATACATAATGTGGTTTCCGAGTATCTTCCCGGTTGGATTAGTAAGATTGGCTTATCCTACCCATGACATTTTCATGATTCTGGCCACCACGATGGTATGCATGCATGGATACCTGGGATCATTCCATCCCGGTTCGGGTGAATCTTTCTGGGGAATGTGGAAGGGAACGGTTAAGTCTGAGTGGGCGGCTCACCACCATAAGCTATGGTATGAGAGCAAGACCAAGGATCAGGACTAGAAACCAGAATTATACCGGTGTTAAAGGGGGGAGAAATCCCCCTTTTTTCTTTACAAGCATAGTGGCTTTTGTCATAATATCATCATGTGTTATGAAATGGGGTTATGCTGATGAGTCGAGGAAATCCAGTCACCTTGCCGGAAGGGTTCGTAGACTTTTATAAAGTCATTGAATCTTGGCAGAATGAGATTTTCTTCAAACTGAAACGGAATACGATTGACAATGAAACGGTGGCCGAAGATTTTTTGCGACATCTTACTCGCCCAGTAATTGAAACTTACCAATTTGATGTTGATTCCGAGGACTACAAAGAAACGTTCCTGGAATTGGCACAACTGATCAAAGACCAGCGTCCTTCCATAGCGGACAAGATAGATATGGTTGTGGATGTGTTTTCACAGTTGGATTTCGGGGAGATTGTCCGGGCGGTTGTTGATCAGGACGGAAATTATTTTGATGATGTGATATCTCAGAGAGAATTGCCAGGGGAATTGGCCTTATTTATGGTTGATCACTCCCTGAGGCCCTATCTTCGCAACTTTGCATTTCCTTTCCAGGAAACTATAGCTAATACTGATATTACTTGGGATAATGGCGTCTGCCCGGTCTGTGGTTTTCGGTCGAATCTTTCCTGGGTTCGGGGACAGGATGGTATCCGCTTTCTGTTTTGTGAACACTGCTTTACTGAATGGCAAGCTAAGTATCTGGGATGCACCTATTGCGGCAACACTGAGCCCGGATCAGTCAAATATCTGGTGATCGATGGTGATGAGGCCCATCAGATATTTGTGTGCGGCAAATGCAGAGGTTATTTGAAGACTCTGGATGAAAGAAAAGGACTGGTTGATGAAGGATTATTTATCGCCGGAATCGAAACGGTTTATCTCGATCTGATTGCTGAAGAAGAGGGTTATACCAGAGACGCAGATATTGACAGAAATCTGAACTAGGGGAGGTTGGATTGTGATGGTTGGTTTGATCGGTCCCATCGGACCGTGGGAATTAGTGCTGGTTTTAGCAATACTTTTGATAATAGTAGGACCGGGGAAGCTCCCGGGAGTTGGCAAGGCAATAGGAAAGTCGCTGGGAGAGTTCAAAAAAGCAAAGGGCGGAGAATACGAAGATATAGACCAAGACAAGAAGGTCAATTAAGAAATAATCCTTGAGGTCTGTTACGCAGACCTCTTATTTTAGTGATTGGGTTCTCTGGAGGTAGATATTTTGTCAGGAATGTATCCCGTTATGATCAACCTTCAGGGTAGGAATTGCCTGGTGGTTGGCGGCGGCGCGGTAGGTACCCGCAAAACAATGTCTCTGCTGGAATGCGGAGCCATGGTTGATCTGGTTAGTCCGATCGCAACCAGCGAATTAGAGAATATGGCTGTAATAGGCAGTATCAATTGGAAGAAAAGAAGGTTTCTCCCGTCGGACATTGCTGACCATATTCTGGTATTTGCCTGCACCGATGACGCAGACACCAACAACATGATCTTCCGTGTCTGCGAAGCTAATAATATTTTGATCAATGCGGTGGACGATCCCCCGAATTGCAATTTTATCGTCCCGTCCACTCTTCGGCGGGGGGCTTTGGTTATTACTGTTTCCACCGAAGGCAGTAGTCCGCTTTTGGCCAGGCAAATCCGCGAGGATCTGGAACAACAATTTTCTGCACATTATGGAGATTATTTAGATCTTCTGAAGGAATCCCGCTCGTTGGTCAAGAGCCTGGTTAGCGGAGAGGATTCAAGGAGAGCGTTATTTAAGAGGATTTTGGAATTGGACGTCCTGTCTCTGCTGGAGCAGGGTAACAAGGAAGAGGCAAAGGGGAGAATAATGCGGTGTATATACTCCTGGCCGGACTGAGCCATAAGACGGCCCCAGTCGAAATGCGCGAAAGATTTGCATTAAATGGAAAAGCCCTTGTCAGGGCCTATGATGATCTAAAGGGGATTGCTGCGCTGGAAGGGGTAGTCGTCCTATCCACCTGTAACCGGACCGAGATTTACGCATCAGTCAGGGACGTAGCCGAGGGTTCGCAGCTGCTCCATGGATATCTGGCGGAACGGCTTGGCGTTGGGGAAGAGGTTCTCCACGAGGCACTGTACGAGTTGAATTGTTATGATGCCATTGAACACTTGTTCAGAGTGGCCGCAGGTCTGGACTCAATGGTTCTTGGGGAATCCCAGATTCTTGGTCAGGTTAGGGAAGCCTACGAAATGGCTAAAGAGCAAAGTGCATCCAACGGAGTCCTGAACACTTTATTCCAGAGAGCCATATCAGTTGGTAAAAGGGTGCGAACCGAGACCGAACTGGATAGGCATGCGGTTTCCATCAGCTATGCAGCCGTTGAAAAAGCCCGGCAGGTTTTTGGGAATCTAAATGGCAAGTCGGTTTTGGTAATCGGAGCCGGCAAGATGAGCGAACTGGCCCTGAACTATCTGATGGCCAATGGAGTGGCGTCTGTTATTGTATCTAACCGATCATTTGACCGAGCGGTATGCCTGGCGGAGAAAGTTGGGGGACAAGCGGTTGGATTTGAACATTTGGCCCGCGAAATGGCGACAACTGACATTGTGATCAGTTGTACGGCTGCCAACCATTATGTGCTGCGAAGGGACAATATTTTTGAGCAGCTTGCTGCCAGAGATAATCCGATTATGCTGATCGATATTGCCGTTCCCCGGGACATTGATCCGGAATTAGGAGGGATCCCCGGAGTTCAT
>CAZDND010000015.1:0-18110 GCA_964506825.1 uncultured Syntrophothermus sp. | reverse complement strand
TTGAATGTCGGCAGCATTATAATCATTATTCTCCGGAATCATGATGGACCCCCTCGTAAACTGATCTTGATCGCTTCATGAGCGTCAGTGAAGAAATGGGCGATAAATATATCTTGTCATTGGTCAAAACCAATGATTTGGCAATATCCCGAGTGCCGATGACAACCAGATTTTTTCCCTCAGATTTATCCAATATTTCCTGAATGGAACTATCTACGGATGATTCTATATTAAAAATCGCCACTATCTGGTCAGAGGCGATCATACTATCACTGCCCAAATGAATAAACATACCGGATCTCCTTTCAATCGAACAGTCTGCCATTATCTACCCTTACAATTTTAGCATTTATGCCTTGGAATAGCGAAACATCAACCGAAGTCAGGAATGACTGAAAGGGGGCCTCCTGGATCATATGGAGAATTTTCTCCCGGGTCTGTTCGTCCAATTCGGCCAGAACCTCATCCAGGAGAAAAATCGGGTACGAACCCAAAGCCTTTTTGATGGTTTCCAACTCAGCCAGTTTGAGGGCGACGATAATATTTCTCTGTTGGCCCTGAGATGCATAAAGGCGGGCATTTTTATCATCCAAATAAAAATTAACATCATCACGATGAGGACCAATGAGGGTGGTCTTTTGTCTTATTTCCCTGCTCCGTGCTGCTGCCAGGCTATCCATGAGGCTGCTCTTGATGATTTCCTGATTGATCCGGCCCGGTGATAACTGAAATGAGAGCGCATATTTAAGTCTTAGGTTTCCACCGGCAATCTCCCGGTAACTATCCACGGTGAATTGTTCAAGCACCTTGAGAATGTTCAAACGAGCCATCAGGATTCCTGCGGCAGTCGCAACGAATACGAAGTCCAGTGCTTCAAGTTTTCCTGGATCGATTCTGTCCGACCGCAGGAAATGGTTGCGTTGCTGCAACAGGCGTTCGTAATCCTCCAGATTGCGTTTATATTCTCCCGATATCACCTTCAGGAGATTGTCTAAAAAAAATCTCCTCTTCTGAGGGGCTCCTTTGATTAAATATAAGTCGTCCGGTGAAAAAATGGTCGCTCGAATCCGGTCCTGTAACCCAAAATTACTCTTGTTATTAACCAGGATCTTTTTTCTTTTACCGGATGAGAGCGATATTTCCATGGAATTGGCCTGGCCCCTGAGAACGTATTCCAGTTTGACCCCCAAACCATCCTGGTCAAACCTCAACAGGTCGCGATCATGGACGGGACGAAAACTGCTGCCGTTGGCAGCATAATAAATCGCCTCCAGCAAATTGGTTTTGCCTTGGGCATTGCGGCCAAAAAAAACATTCATGGTCCGGTCGGGACAAAATTCTATATCCTCAATATTCCTGAAATCCTTGATTCTCATCCGGGTTATATACAAATCCGACTGTCTCCTATACCGTTCTTAATGGCACCAAAATATATTTATAATTTTCGTCCGCAGGACTTTTTACAATGGCTGGACTCAGTGGTCCGCTGATCCCTATCTGGATAGTCTTGGTTTCCGCATTGAGAATTTTTACTCCATCCAATAAATAACGGGTATTAAAACTGACTTCAAAAGGTTTTTCATTGTCGGCTTCCACTTCGGTTATTCTTTCCGTAATCTCACCCATTTTGTCAGAAAAAGCGGATAGAATTATTTCGGTTGGGAAAAACCTTATTTTGACACTTTGGATCGACTTAGGATCGGTGGGCATCAACGCCACCCTTTCCAATGCTTTAGTCAGCCGGTCCGCGTCGATATAAAACATGTTGGCGCACTCCGCCGGAACCACTTGGTTGTAATTAGGATAACTTCCTTCGATCAGTCTGGTGGAACAATAGAAATTGTCCTCTTCAACAAAGAAGACAATGTGATTATCCACCAATCCAAAATTTATCTTGTTTTCTTTTTCCTCGATTACCCTGGCTATTTCCACCAGAGTCCTGACCGGTACGATATATTTTCCCTCAATGCCTTCAATCTGGTTGCCGCTGATAATAGCTAACCGATGGGTATCAGATGCCACCATAGTGAAATTTTCCAGATTAAAGTCAAAAAGAATGCCGGTAAATACTGGTTTAAAATGAGCACTGGCTGCAGCGAAAGCCGTCTTCTTGATAAAATTCCTTAAAACAGCTTGGGGAATACTTCCTAACACCTTAATGTTGGTGCTATCCAATGGCATCTCCGGAAAATCTTCCTGATTGTAAAGATTTAGAAAGGTGGATGACAGCCCGTAAAGGACTTTCAGTTTTCCCAGTTCCTCATCGAATTCAATCGTGACCTCTTCATCAGAAAGAAATCTGATCACATCATTGAAATATTTTGCATTTACCAGTACCTGGCCTTCTCTTTCAATGTTAACCGGGCTGATGGTTTTCTTTATCCCGATATCCAAATCGGTTGCCTGGAAAGTCACCGATTGATCTCGGGCAGTGATCAGCATGCCCGACAAGGCGGGTACCACGTCTTTCGATGAGGCGGCTCTCTGAACGATGGATGAAGAGTTCGAAAGCAGGTCCTTATTGAGGGTAAATTTCACGTTTCCACCTCCATGTTGATTCTTCGAATTTTCTGATGTTTATATACTTAAATTATTAGGAGTAACCGTAGTAGGGGTTAGTATGTTGAAAACTGCTCTTAACCGCTTGCTCATGGCCAAAACGACTGTGGAGAAGAGCTAACAAACAAATAAGTTAATCACAAAAAAATTAATGTGATCCAATAGTGGATCGAAGTTCAGAGATGATTTTCTCCAGAACCGGGTCACTTTTCTCGCCTCTGGAGATCTTATCGTAGGCATGCAAAACCGTGGTATGATCACGGCCTCCAAAAAACTCCCCTATCTTAGGTAGGGAAAGATCGGTTAGTTCCCGGGTCAAATACATGGCAATCTGCCGCGGAAAGGCCAATTGGCGGGTTCTCCGCTTGGAGTTTAAATCGGAAATATCCAGATTAAAATAGTCGGCCACGATCTGTTGAATCATTTCTATGGTGACCAAAGCCGGGGCATGAGGAGGAAATATATTGTGCAAAGCCTCTTCGGCCATTTCCATGGTGATGGGCTGACTATTAATCTTGGAGTAGGCAACTGTCCGGGTCAGAGCACCCTCCAGTTCTCTTATATTGGATTGAATATTGGTAGCAATGTACAACATAACATCGTCAGGTACTGACAATGATTCCAATTGGGCTTTTTTCCTTAATATAGCGATGCGGGTTTCCAGATCCGGCGATTGAATGTCAGTCAAAAGACCCCATTCAAAACGGGAACGCAGCCTATCTTCCAGGGTAGGGATTTCCCGGGGCGGACGGTCGCTGGAAATAACCAGCTGCTTATTGGCTTCGTAAAGGGCATTAAAGGTATGGAAGAATTCTTCCTGGGTGCGTTCTTTGTTGGCCAGGAACTGAATATCGTCCACCAAAAGCACATCAATATTGCGATATTTGTTTCTGAATTCAGCGGTTTTATCGTCGCGGATGGAGTTGATCAACTCATTGGTAAATTGTTCGGAAGATATGTATAAAACCGATTTCGAGGGATCGTTATCCAAAGTATGATGACCAATGGCTTGCATAAGGTGGGTTTTACCCAAACCAACGCCGCCATAAACAAAAAGCGGATTATAAGCTTTAGCCGGGGCTTCGGCTACCGCATAGGAAGCGGCGTGGGCAAACCGGTTGCTGTTGCCAACCACGAAGGAATCAAATGAATATTTGGGGTTAAGAGTGGAACGATTGCCCTCCACTTCTACGGTGTTATTCACTACCAGACGCAGGATAACGGACTGCTGAAGATAGAGATTGATTTTTTCATTAAGAAGATCGTAATAACGCCATTGAATCCAGTCCTGAGCAATAAAACTTGGTACCGAGACAATAAAAATATTATTGTCGCAACTCTCAAAACGGGTATTCGACAACCAGGTCTCAAAACTGGTGGGATTAATCTCATCCCGGATGAGCGACAGAACCCTGTCCCAGATCAACGAGTAGTCGTCCATAGCAGCCCCCTGTTTAATTGTGGACAAATCTATTTACAGCCTGTGGATAAGGTGAATAAGTTTGTCCCCGCAAGGTAAAAATCTAGTATCATGATAACAGAATCAGGGTCAAAAATGAAACCGGCATCAATAGCCATCAAACTGCCGGACAACACTTTTTTACAATATTAGGATCACGGTTGAGGGGTATGCAGACCAGGGCTTCTTGACATGGAGATAGCGGAAAAATATAATGTAAGATGCATTGGAATTTCGAGGAGGGTAACACACTATAAATGAAGAGAACATATCAGCCGAAAAAGAGAAAAAGACAAAGACTGCACGGTTTCATGAAAAGGATGTCGACTGCCGGGGGCAGAAATGTTCTGAGCCGCCGGAGGAAAAAAGGACGGAAACTGCTGAGTGCCTAAGCCTGGGAGGCTTTTGTTTTCTGTGAAAGGGTCTAAATGCTAACCACAGACCGAACCCTGCATAAGAAAAAAGAATTCAGCCATGTTTTCAAAACAGGACGCAAAAGAGTAGGCCGATTCCTGGTAGTATATGCTGCCCCCAATGGACTGGACCGGAATCGCTATGGAATAGTGGCCAGTAAAAAAGTAGGCAATGCAGTGATCCGCAATCGAGCCAAGCGTCGATTGCGTGATTTTATCAGGAGACATGAACCGGAGCTCTACTCAGGCTACGATTTCGTCCTGGTGGCCAGAGGCATGATCGACGCGGCTAGTTTCAGTGAGATTTCGGCCGAAGGCATGGAGTTGCTGAAAAGAATCGGGTTGGTGAAATGATGAACCGCATACTGATTAAGCTGGTGCAACTTTATCAGGCGGTGAGCCGGATGTATCCGCCCAGGTGCAGATACGCACCCACATGTTCGCAGTATATGATTGAGGCGTTGTCCCGCTACGGGGCAATCAAAGGGTCCTATCTGGGAATAAAGAGAATACTTAGATGCCATCCCTTCAGCGAAGGCGGTTATGACCCGGTTCCATGAGCAGGAGGTGACCCGAAGCCTTGTGGCAGCAAATAGTGAATTTATTTAGTCAACTACTCCAGTTTTGCTATCAGCTAACCGAAATGATTGGATGGGCCAATTATGGGTTGGCCATAATTTTTATAACCATTTTTATCAAGATCTGCCTCTACCCTTTAACCAATACCCAGTTAAAATCAATGAGAACCATGCAGGAACTGCAGCCCAAGTTGAAAGCGCTGCAGGAACAGTACAAGGATACCCCGGAAAAATTACAAGCCGAGACCATGAAGTTATACAAGGATAAAGGCTTCAATCCCTTGGGGGGATGTCTGCCCCTGCTGGTGCAGATGCCAATATTGTTTGCGTTTTACCAGGCCCTGATCAAGTTCAAGTATGTTGATCCCAGCCAAGCAAGTTTTTTGTGGATTCCTAGTTTGTCCCAGGCTGATCCGATCATTTTACCGATTTTGGCGGCAGCTACCACTTACTATCAGCAGAGGATCAGTACCGCAGGGCCGCCTGATGCTACCCAGAAGACCATGATGTATACGATGCCCTTGTTCATCGGCTGGATGGCCCATTCGTTTGCCGCCGGATTAGCCTTGTACTGGGTCATGTTCAACATCTTGAGCATTTTGCAGCAGATGTACGTCAATTACAAGCATCCCAAAATGGCCATTCCAGCGGTTTCTGGCGGGGAATCCAGCAGTATGCCTCAACTTCAGGACTCGAAAGCAGAGAAAGAAGATCTATTTGCAGCTCCCGGCACCGAGAGGGACAAAGGAGGAAAAACCAGTGCTGATGGTAGAAAAAAAGGGAAAAAACGTTGAAGAAGCCATTAAATTGGCCTTGGATGAATTAGGCGTATCCATTGACGCCGTCGACGTGGAAATACTGGAAGAACCAACCCGGGGACTTTTGGGCATCATAGGCAACAAGCAGGCCCTGGTCAGAGTTCAGGTAAAGGCGCTTCCTGAAGAAATTGCCAGCCAAAACCTGCAGGTCTTGCTGGATGGTATGAAGATCGATTATGAGATTGAAAAAGTTGAAGTCAAAGACGGAGTAATCAGGATCAATATCATCGGCAAGGACATGGGACTGCTGATCGGCAGAAAAGGAGAGACCCTCAATGCCGTGCAATTTATCCTGGGACTTATCGTTAATCGTAAGTTGGAAGAAAGAGTGCGGGTGGTTCTGGATGTGGAGGACTATCGACTGCGTAAAGAGGATTCCTTAACCAGCCTGGCCCTGAACTTGTCGGACAAGGTTAAGCAGACCAGGCGAAGCGTAGTGATGAGGCCCATGAGTCCTCATGAAAGAAGAGTGGTCCACACGGCCTTACAGGGTGATCCCGAAATAACAACCTTCAGTCAGGGAGAAGAACCTAACCGAAAAGTGATTATTTCCCTTAAAAAATAAGGGCCGCAAGGCCCTTTTTTGTTGGAGGCACGGAGAGTGAACGATACTATAGCGGCCATATCCACTCCCCCCGGAGAGGGTGGGATCGCCATAATCCGGATGAGCGGTGACCAAGTTCAGGTCATTGCGCAGCAGATTTTTGCCAGCCATTCGGGACGCAGCATCTATGAAATGGAAAGTCACCGCCTGGCCTTGGGTTTGGTGAAAGATGCTGAGGGACAGATCCTGGACGAAGCCCTGGTGGTCATCATGAGAGCCCCCCACAGCTATACCGGAGAGGACGTAATCGAGATCAACTGCCACGGCGGAATGCTGGCGGCCAGGAGATGTCTGGAAGCAGTTCTGAGATACGGGGCCCGTTTAGCTGATCCGGGAGAGTTTACCCGGCGGGCATTTCTCAATGGCAGGCTGGATATGGTTCAGGCGGAGTCGGTAATCGAGGTGATCCGGGCCAAGAGTGAACAAGCCCTGGTCATGGCGGCCAACAACCTGCGGGGCATGCTCAGCCGGGATCTGGCCCGCCTGGAGGAACGCCTGGTATGGATCAATTCCCGCCTGGAAGGCAGTATTGATTTTCCCGAGGAAGTGGGAGAGCCGGATTGGGAGCAGATCGAGGCCCTGCTGACAGAGATCGTTGGGGATTTAAAAAAGCTGGTGGAGGGCGGTAAAAGAGCCCGAATATACCGGGATGGGATAAAAGTAGCCATCATCGGCAAACCTAATGTGGGGAAATCCAGTTTGCTGAATGTACTGGTGCGCAAGGATAAAGCGATTGTTACGGATATTCCCGGGACCACCCGGGACGTCATCGAAGAAACGATCCAGATCAGGGGGATCCCCGTGCAGATCATGGACACCGCTGGAATCCGGGCCACCCGTGATACTATAGAAGCCATGGGAATGCAAAAGACCCGGGATGCCATGGAGGAAGCGGATATCCTGCTCTTCCTGGTGGATGCCGCCTCCGGATTCACTGCCGAGGATGAGGCGGTATTAGCAGAAATTGACCACCGGAATCCATTAATCGTGGTCAATAAAGACGATATTGAGGACAAACTGCTTTCCGCAGAACAGATCAAGCCATTGGTGGGAGATATGAGGGTAGTGGAAATATCTGCCCGCCTGGAAACCGGCATCGATAAACTTGAGAAGATGATCGAGGAAATGATCCTGGGTCATCAATTGGCCGGGGGGCGGGAATCAGCGGTTATGATGAACTTGCGTCAGGAAATGGCCGTCCAGGCAGTCCTGGACCATGTTCAGGATGCCCTGCAGGGGGTGCGGGACCGGGCGCCCACCGACGGTTTGGCGGTAGATACCTGGGGAGCGATTTCCTGGATCGAAGAGCTCACCGGCAAGAATATCAGAGCTGAAGTAATGGAACGGATATTTGCAGATTTCTGCATCGGAAAATAGGGGGAGCAACAGTGGCTGCATTTTATAAAGCCGGGGCTTATGAGGTGATTGTCATCGGAGCAGGTCATGCCGGATGCGAGGCCGCACTGGCCGCTGCCCGCATGGGCTGCCGAACCTTGCTGGTCACCCTGAGTATTGACAATATTGCCCTGATGCCCTGCAATCCTTCCATCGGAGGTCCCGCCAAGGCGCAGCTGGTCAGGGAAATAGATGCCCTGGGCGGTGAAATGGGAGTGAATATCGACCGTTCCAGTATCCAGATGAGAATGCTGAATACTGGCAAAGGCGCAGCGGTGAGAGCCCTGAGAGCCCAGGCGGACAAACGCGAATACCAGGCCAACATGACGGAGGTGCTGTTGTCCCAGGACCACCTGGATCTCCTGCAAGCCGAGGTAGCCGGAATCGATTCGGCCGAAGGCGGTATCACCGGGATATATACCCGCACCGGGGCTAAATATACCACCCGCAGCCTGGTGGTCACCACCGGCACCTACCTTAAATCAAAAATAATTATTGGGAGCCTGACCTATGAGGGTGGGCCCAACGGACAGTTTCCGGCGGCCAGCTTATCCGCATCCCTGGCGGAGCTGGGCCTGACTCTGGGGAGATTTAAAACCGGCACTCCCCCCCGGGTGGACGGGCGGAGCCTGGATCTGTCCAAGATGGAAGAACAGCCCGGAGATGATGAAATTTTAAATTTTTCATTCATGAGTCCGCGGATAAAGCGTCCTCAGATATCCTGCTGGCTGACCCACAGCAACGAGGCCACCCACCGCATAGTCCGGGAGAATTTGCATCGCTCTCCCCTGTACACCGGCATAATAGAAGGAACCGGCCCCAGGCATTGCCCTTCCTTCGAGGATAAAGTGGTCAGATTCAGCCACAAGGAATCCCATCAGATATTTCTTGAGCCGGAAGGCCGGCAGGTAAACGAGTTTTATGTTCAGGGAATGAACACCAGCCTGCCGGAAGATGTACAGGCTGATGTGATCCACTCCATATCCGGCATGGAAAATGCCCGGATTATCAGGACCGGCTATGCTATAGAATATGATTATGTGGTGCCGACCCAATTGAAGCCGACCCTGGAGGCCAAGGAAATCAAGGGGCTGTTCTCAGCCGGCCAGATAAACGGAACCTCCGGTTACGAAGAAGCCGCCGCCCAGGGCCTGATCGCCGGCATCAATGCCGCCCTCTTTGTCCGGGAAGAGCCGCCGTTCATGATGAAACGGTCGGAGGGGTTCATCGGGGTGATGATCGACGACCTGGTCACCAAAGAACTTGATTCACCCTACCGGCTGCTCACTTCCCTGGCGGAATACCGTCTGGTTTTAAGACAGGACAATGCCGATTTGAGGCTTACGGAAAAGGGATATCAATTGGGGCTGGCGACGGAAGCCCGCTATAATCGATTCCTGGCCAAACAGCAGGCTATCAGCAGCCTGACTGCCAAATTGCACCAAACCACCATCAATAGCAGTGATGAACGGGTTAAAGAACTGTTGCAGCAAAAAGGCTACCCGGAACTGCAGCAGTCTCTTTCTGCCTGGCAGATGCTGCGGCGGCCGGGACTATCCCTGCAGGACCTCCTGGGCCTGGCGGGGATTGACGACCAAACCGATGTTGAAGTGTTGGAACAGGTGGAACTGGAGTGCAAATACGAAGGATATATAAAGAAGCAAAATGAACAGGTGGCCCGCTTTGAATCGCTGGAAGGCAAAAGGCTGTCGTCGGAGCTGGACTATGAGCAGGTGAATGGCCTATCCGGCGAGGGGCGCCATCACCTGCAACGGATAAGACCGGTTTCCGTTGGCCAGGCTTCGCGAATTGCCGGAGTGTCACCGGCCGATATCAATGTGATCCTGATCCATCTGGAAAAAATGCGCAGGCAGGGATCGTAATGGACGAGCGAATAGCAAGATATCAGGAAGCTATCATCACCGGCAATAAAATCCACAATCTGGTGAGCCGGAAAGCCGGCGAAGCGGAGTTATCGGAGCATATTCAGGATAGCCTGGCCTTGCAGGGGATAATTAGCCTCCGGGGGCAACGGATAATCGACATTGGCAGCGGTCAGGGATTCCCGGCCATTCCCCTGGCGATCATGGAACCGGAGGGGCAGTTTGTGCTGGTGGAATCGGAGCTCAAAAAGGCGCAATTCCTGGAGAGCATGCAGGTGGAACTGGGCTTGGCTAACGTGACCGTGGTCCGGACCAGAGTCGAAGAATTGGCCCATTTGCCCGGCAGCCGCGGCCAGTTCGATGTGGTCACCTGTCGGGCGGTGGCCGGCCTGGCTACGATTCTGGAATGGGGCCTGCCGCTGCTGAAGATCGGCGGCGTCCTGGTGGCCTGGAAGGGACCCCGGGCGGGAGAAGAAGTCCAGGACAGCAAAAAGGCCATGGAAATATTGGGGGGCCGCCTGAGAGAAGTAAAATATTACCAGGCGACAGAAAAGACCCGGGCACTGGTCATGGTGGATAAGACCGGCGATTCCCCCGATAAGTATCCCCGTCCGGGAGGCACCGCCAAGAAAAAGCCCTTATAGACGAGATCACCAGGAAAAACCCAAAATATGGATATTAAGGAAATGGCCTGCCAAATGCGGGCCGTTTTTTTGCGGGTATAACCATTCAGGAGGCGAGAAAGGTAGAAATACCCCGGTGGGAAGGAGAAGGCCCCGCAGGGAGAGAATTAAAGCATAGATGAAAAACGAAGAGGTGGAATAATTGGGCAAGATCGTGGCCGTGGCCAATCAAAAAGGAGGCGTGGGCAAGACAACCACCACCGTCAACCTGGGCTGCGCTTTGGCCATGCAGGGCAAACGAGTGCTGCTGGTCGATGCAGATCCCCAGGGCAATTGCACCAGTGGACTGGGTGTAGACAGAAAAAAGCTGACGGCTTCCTTATATAATGTTTTGATAGAAGCCCTGCCCGCTAGCGAAGCGGTGGTAAGCACCGGCGTCGCCGGGCTGGAGCTGCTGCCAACCACAATTCAGTTGGCCGGGGCTGAGGTTGAGATGGCGCCCATGGAAGACCGTGAGCTGATCATGAAAGCAGCCCTGTCCCCTCTGCGGGCGGACTATGATTATGTTATGATCGATTGTCCCCCGTCCCTGGGCCTGATCACCGTCAATGCCCTGTCGGCTGCGGATTCAGTATTGATCCCTATTCAGTGTGAATACTATGCCCTGGATGGACTCAGCCAATTGATGCACAGCCTGAATCTGCTCCGCCGGAAGCTCAACCCTTCCCTTAAGGTAGAAGGCATATTGATGACCATGTTCGACGCCCGCACCAATCTATCCCTGCAAGTGGTGGAGGAAGTCCGGAAGCATTTCCAACGGGAAGTCTACAGCACCATCATCCCCCGCAACGTCCGGCTCAGTGAAGCCCCCAGTTTCGGACAGCCCATAATGATATATGATCCCAAATCCCGGGGATCCGAGGTATACCAGGATTTGGCCAGGGAGGTAATGCAGCGTGAGTAAGCGAGTATTGGGAAAAGGCCTGGATGCCCTGTTCTCCGGGGACGGCAGCGGAGAATTCACTGCCAACGAAATCAGTATCGATCGCTTGGTGGTCAAGACAGGTCAGCCCCGGAAATCCTTTGACAGCGAAGCCCTGGATGAACTGGCCGAGTCCATCCGAGAGCATGGGATTTTGCAGCCTCTTTTGGTACGGCCTTTGGCAGGCGGCAACTATGAGCTGATAGCTGGAGAAAGGCGGCTTAGAGCTGCCAAAATGGCGGGATTGTTGACGGTGCCCATTGTAGTCAGGGAGATGGAAGACAATCTGGCCCGGGAGGCAGCCCTGGTGGAAAACCTTCAGCGGGAGAACCTGAATCCAGTGGAAGAGGCCCTGGCCTATCGGGAGATGATCGACGAATACGGACACACCCAGGAGGAATTGGCCCGCCGGTTGGGCAAGAGCCGAGCCCATGTGGCCAACACCCTCAGGATACTCAACCTACCCCAGGAAATTATGGTTATGGTTGCCGAGGGACGTCTCAGTGCCGGACATGCCCGGGCAGTCATGGCGATCAGCGGTGAATACCAGCAGATTAGGCTGGCCAGAAAGATAGTGGAACAGGGACTAACCGTACGGGAAACCGAAAGTATCGGAAAAAAGAGAACCGCCCGCAAAACTGGACCGCCCCTGAATGCCAACCTGCGGGATGCTGAACAGAAGCTGGAGAATTTCTTTGGTACCAAGGTAAGAATATCCACTTTGAAAGCCGGAGGAAAAATAGAGATCGACTTTCATAATCAGGAAGAACTGATGCGAATTATGGAGAGTCTCGACCTGGAGGGATAATTGTTTCACGTGAAACAATTATCCCTCCAGCCCCAATAATACGGGGCTGGAGGGACTTGGCTACGCAGATCAAATGCCTTGGATTTCCCGGGCTGCGGTCAGCCAGACCTCCTCGACCACTGCTCGCAGCGGGACCTTCGCTTCCCTGGCCAGGACCTTGCACACCTCATATTCCGGGGAAAAACGACGGGACCCGTCACTCCCCTGCCACACCTTTACGACCGCTATCCCCCATCGAGTCATGATTTCGCGAGTCTCCCGGGGGACTACGGTGCGTGATTCCAATCGATGCCTCACCCCCAGGGTGCCGGTTTCATCCATCAGTAGGTCGACGAAGGCCGGGATCCTATCGGGCCGTACCAGGCATTGAACCTGGAAACCAGTGCGGCTCTTCTTCATTTGCACTGTCTGGATAAACAGGTCGATAGCTCCCTCCTGGAGGAAAAATCGATCGAAGAAATGCGCCAGGTACTCGGGGCTGATGTCATCGATCACCGTTTCCAGGACGCCTACCGTATCCGCAGTTCTGACCGGTAAGGCCGATACTCCCCTGATAATCCGCAGCACGTTGGGAACATTCTTCCGACGGGACTTCCCTGCTCCATACCCGACGTTCTGGACCTCCATGGCAGGGATGGGTCCAAAATGGCTGCAGATGGAGGTAAGGATGGCAGCCCCGGTGGGGGTGACCAATTCTACCTCCGATTCCACTCCGTAACAAGGCACACCTTTAAGCAATTCCAGAGTGGCCGGAGCCGGCAATGGATACAGACCATGGGCCATGGGTACCAGGCCGGTATTCAAGGGTATGGTTGATGAATAGATCTCATCCGCCGCCAGCTGCCGCAAAGCCAGGATAGATCCCAGAACGTCTACCAGCGTATCGATAGCGCCAATTTCGTGGAAGTGTACTTCATCAATTGGAATGCCGTGGATATGAGCTTCGGCCGCGGCCAGCCGACCAAAGATCCTGGCTGCCAGTTGTTTTTCTTCCGGATCCAAAGAGGATCCATTCACGATCGCCAGCATATCAGACAGATGGCGGTACTTCTGAGGACTCTCGCAGGTAATGGTTACATCATAGGCTGAAATACCCATAACTATATTACTGGAAAAGGATAAATAAACGGTATCTGGAAGAATGGCATTGAGTTGATCCTGGACCAGGGAAAAATCAGCCCCCAGAGATGCCAATCCTCCCAGGATCATGTCTCCGCTGATCCCGGAGAAGCAGTCAAAGTAGAGAATGTTCATGAAGGCCCCCGTTCCCGACCCAGGTCATGCTATCCAGACATCCTTGTCCTGAGCAGGCCAGGCTACGCAGATAGATAAAGGCCGGATATCACCAGCCAGCCGCGGAGCCCGAAAAAAAGGGGAAGTCACCCGCCTTTCTTATTTGGAATCAATAGTTGGCCGAGTTGGCGTAAGAGCAAAGCAACTCCCGGAGATTCACTACGGATCAATAGCAACTATCTATCATGACAGCTAGAGAGCATGAAGGTATGACTCCATACCCTCATGATGGCATAAACTCATTACATCACTTCGTCCCCGGATTGTCATCCGCCAGGGACTTATACCGGAAGATTTATAGGTTGAGGAATGGGACCTCCCGGTATAAGATAGAAAAGATGAGAGTGGGGGGCGGAAATATTGGCGGAATTGAATGTGTTTCTTAAGGCGAATATCCTATGGGTGCAGCTGGCACTGACCGCATCATTCATCTTCCTGGGCGTGGTGATCTGGATGAGGAGCCGTAAAAGGGATCAACTCCTCAAATATTATGCGAACCTGATGGATTCGGTTTCGGGAGGTAATCTGGAGTCGGTTTTGCAGCAGATAAGCTGGCACCAGGAAGCAACCGACCGGCGGGTCGGCGAACTCAACCGCCGGATAGAAGCAGATGAAGAGCTGGCCCTGAGCCATATCTCCCGGGTAGGATTGGTACGATACAAGGCATTCCGGGATATCGGGGGCGACATGTCATTCTCCCTGGCTTTGCTGGACGGACTGGGCTCCGGGCTGGTATTGACCGGCATCCATGGCAGCCAGGAAACCAGGGTATATGCCAAAGGGGTGGATAAGTATTTATCAGCCCATCCTCTGAGTGGAGAAGAGCAGCAGGCGATCCTGAAGGCCAGAGGTGAGGGGACCACCGCATTATAATAGTTCAGCCGGAGCAGAGGTCGATTTACGATTGTCTGTCCCGGCTTTTGCATTTCCGAGCCGGCTTCCGGCCGCGAGGCATCTCCCCGGTGGACAGATAAACTTTTTCCGGGCAAGTAAGGTAAAATATAATCAACCCATGGGGATAAGAGCCCTTCGACCGATTCAAGGGGGTAGAAGCGTTGAGTTATAAGAGTCTGCCGTCTGTCGACGAGATATTGAGAGACCCGCGGATGGCCGCCATATTGGAAAACTGCACCCATGAGCTGGCGTTGACGGTAATCCGGGAGGAATTGGGACGGATCCGGGAAGAAATCACCCGGGAAAAGAATGGGCCGGAACGCCATCATATCGTGTCTTTGGTGATCCGCACGGCCGCCGAACGCATTAATAAACTGCAGGATGCCACCCTGAAGAGAGTCATCAACGGGTCCGGAGTAGTTCTGCATACCAATCTGGGACGGGCCCCATTATCCCGGGAGGCGGCTGCCTGTACTGCTGAACTGACCCAGGGCTATACCAATCTGGAGCTGGAACTGGCCAGCGGCAAGCGAGGTTCCCGGTATCAGCACCTGGAGTCGACGATCATGAATATAACCGGCGCCGAGGCCGCCTTGGTGGTAAACAACAATGCTGCTGCGGTATTGCTGGTCCTGAATACCCTGGGGAGGGACCGGGAGGTCATCGTATCCCGGGGACAGCTGGTGGAGATAGGGGGGTCCTTCAGGATCCCCGAGATAATGGCCATGAGCGGGGCCCGTATGGTGGAGGTCGGTACCACCAACAAGACTCACCCGGCAGATTTCGCGGGGGCAGTCAACGACCACAGCGCCATGCTGCTGGCGGTCCACACCTCCAATTATCGTATCGTAGGCTTCACCCAGGAAGTGGAATTGGCGGAATTGGTGGAAATCGGCCGCCAAAAGGGGCTGCCGGTGGTTCAGGATTTGGGCAGCGGCAGTTTGATCGACCTATCCCCCTGGGGTTTGAAAGACGAGCCTACGGTGCAAAAATGCCTGCAGACCGGGGTTGACCTGGTCACCTTCAGCGGGGACAAGCTCCTGGGAGGACCCCAGGCGGGAATCATCGCCGGCAAACGGAAATATATCGAGCAGATGAAAAAGAACCATCTTTTGAGGGCGCTCCGGGTGGACAAGCTGACCATCGCCGCCCTGGAGGCAACCCTGAAATATTACGTCAAAGGCGACCCCACGGCCACCGTGCCGGTCCTGGAGATGCTGACCAGGAAACATGAGCTCCTGCAACAGCAGGCGGAAGGGCTGGCAGCAGCCATCCGGGGGGAGATGCAGGGTTTCGGAAAAGCGTTTACCCTGCGGGTCATTGAAATAATGGACAAGGTGGGCGGCGGGGCCTACCCCCTGCAGGATTTGCCGGGATATGGGGTGGAGCTGACCCTGGAGGGGGATGCGGAAATGCTGGCCCGGCAGCTGCGGAACCAGGAGCCGGCCATGATATCCAGGATCCAGGAGGGGAGCCTGATTATCAGTGCCCGGACGCTCCTGGCCGGTGAAGACAAGTTGATCCCTGCATTGTTGCGCAGGGCTTTGGAGGAGACAAAGGCTTGAAAAGGATAATAATCGGAACGGCGGGGCATATCGACCACGGGAAAACGGCGCTGGTCAGGGCGATCACCGGGATCGATACGGACCGCTTGAAGGAAGAAAAAAAGCGGGGCATATCGATCGAGCTGGGGTTTGCACCCCTGACCCTGCCCAATGCACAGCTGGCCGGCATAGTGGATGTCCCCGGACATGAAAGATTTGTCAGGCAGATGCTGGCCGGAGCCTTCGGCATGGACCTGGTGCTGCTGATCATCGCCGCCGACGAAGGCATCATGCCGCAGACCCGGGAGCACCTGGACATAATCCAATTATTGGGAATTTCCAAGGGAATCGTCGTCCTGACCAAAAAAGACCTGGTGGACGAGGAATGGCTGATGATGGTGGAAGATGATGTCAAAGAGTACCTGCGGGATACCGAGCTGAAAGACTGGCCGATTTTGGCGGTATCCTCGGTCACCGGGGATTCGATCCCGGAACTTTTGAAAATGATCGAGGAGATATCGGCCCAGGTCCAGGAAAAACCCACCATTGGCCAGGCCCGGCTGCCCATTGACCGGGTATTCACCATGACCGGGTTTGGAACGGTGGTAACGGGGACCCTGTGGTCGGGAAAAATCAAGGTAAACGACGTGCTGGAGGTCCAGCCGGCGCAATTGTCGGTCAAGGTGCGGACCCTCAACGTCCATAACCGCAAGGTGGAGGAGGCCTACGCCGGACAGCGGGTGGCGGTGAACCTGCAGGGGATCGAGGTCAATCAGGTACACCGGGGCAATACCCTGGCAACACCGGGGTTTTTCCAGCCCACCCACCGGATCAGCGGTACCCTGAAGCTCTTGAAATCCAGTCGGCCCTTGAAAAACTGGGCCAGGATCAGGTTTCACCTGGGGACGGACGAATGCCTGGGCCGGGTGCTGTTGCTGGAGCACGATGAACTGCAGCCGGGAACCCAGGGCTACGTCCAGATAGTGTTGGAAGAACCAATCGTCTGCACCAAAAACGACCGGTTTGTCATCCGGTTTTACTCACCGGTCACCACCATCGGCGGGGGAGTGATCATCGACCCCCACCCGCCGCGGCAGAAGAGATTTAATGAAGCCGTCCTGCAGGAGATAGCCGTCAAGGAGGAGGGGGACCTGGAGGAAGTAGTCCTCCAGGAGATGAACAAGCGTCCCGACAGGATCTTGTCCATTGATGAGCTGGCGGCCCTGGGCCACGGCAACGCCCAGGATTTGCGGGAGGTCCTGGATAATCTGGAGAAGCAGGAGCTGATCTATGTTCTTAACCGGGAGCTGGCCATCAGCCGGGCGGGCATGGAACAAAATGCGCTGACGGTGGCCAAAATCCTGGCGGATTACCGCAAGAAGTATCCCCTGCGCAAGGGAATGCCCCGGGAAGAGCTGCGCAGCCGTTATTTCAAACAATACCCAGTGAAGGTATTCACCACCTTTCTGGCGTTTCTGGAGGAGATGGAAGCGGTCTCCCTGGATGCTACTCAGGTCAGGCTCCCGGGAGCAGGGCCGGAGTTGGATGAAGAAACCCAGCGGGCCGTATCGGCGGTCATGAGTGCTTTGGACCGGACTCCCCTGGCACCTCCGGGGTCAAAGGAGCTGGAGGAAGTGCTGCAGGGATATCGCCGGGATGCATCCGAGGTGATGGCTTATCTGGAGGAGGACGGCCAGATCGTCAAGGTGGCCGAAGGAGTCTACTTCAGCCGTTCCGGGCTGGATCTGGCCTGGCAGATGATAGACCAATATTTTACGGAAAACAAGGAGCTGACCTTGGCCCAGGCCAGGGATATTTGGGGGACTTCGCGCAGACATACCCTGCCGCTGCTGGAGTATTTCGACCGGATGAAATACACCAAGCGGATAGGGGATAACCGGATAAAGATGGCACGCTAGAAAAACGGTCGAGTCTCCAGTTGAGTTGGAGGGGAGAATTGGAATGCTGGTAACGGAAAACATCGATGTATATTACGGTCCGATCCACGCGCTGAAGGGCGTGTCTCTCAAAGTGAGCGAAGGCGGGATTGTCAGCCTGATAGGCGCTAACGGAGCCGGAAAGTCTACCACCCTTAAGACCATCTCCGGCCTGCTGCGGCCCAAGTCGGGCAGCATAAAATTTAAAGGCAAAGATATAACCTCCAGCCCAGCCCAGAATATAGTGGCCATGGGGGTTTCCCAGGTTCCCGAAGGCCGCCGGGTATTTCCGCTCATGTCGGTCCAGGAAAACCTGGAAA
>CAZDND010000014.1:13295-18310 GCA_964506825.1 uncultured Syntrophothermus sp. | reverse complement strand
GTGGTATACTGGAAGTTTGCGGATGGGCGCGATCATTGC
The DNA here is from genome assembly GCA_964506825.1 of uncultured Syntrophothermus sp. Taxonomy (GTDB): domain Bacteria; phylum Bacillota; class Syntrophomonadia; order Syntrophomonadales; family DTU052; genus JAAYDA01. Next base: position 18,271 of record CAZDND010000014.1, on the reverse strand, counting down.
GGGGTCATCAGCGACCGCACCACGGCTGGGGGGATGCCGCTGGTTATCCACAATGCCGGGCGGGCCCGGGAAGAAAACGCTCTGCAGAGGTGGAAAATAGTGGGCCATTACCGCTATCCGTAAAAATTCTTTTCCGGCAGCCCCAAAGATCAATCCGGGGCGGATACATAACTCTTCAAATGTGATGCAGACCAGGGAAAAGGCGCCGCAGCCGTTCCCGGTCTGCATTTTCCGGTTTACGGCCCAACAACATGGGCTGGATCGGTCCTACATGAGGGGCGAAAACAGGCGCATTACCGCTTCGACTACCTTCATGTGCCCGGGGCGGGCCTCCCATTCCGCCAAGGTGATTTCCTGGCATTCATCGAAGGTGTCGACCAGGTCTTTTTTGATGTCTGCCAGTACCGGAGCCCCGCAGATCCATACCCCGTTTTCAAAGTGCAGGTTAAAGCTGCGGTAATCCATATTTATGGTGCCCACGATGGCACAGTCGTCGTCGCTGATGATGTTTTTGGCATGCATCATCCCCGGGCGGTACTCAAAGACCCGTACTCCGGCTTTCAGCAGCGGGCCATAATTGGCGATGCTCACTATGCGAACGTACCAGTGGTCCCAGTGCTGGGGAGTGATGATGCGGACATCAACCCCGCTGCGGGCAGCGGTGATGAGAACATTCCTCATGTCCGGATCTATGATCAGGTAAGGGGTCGTCATATAGACGTAGTCGCAGGCGCCGGCGATAATCTGGTGATACATGGTCTCGGCCGGATTGTTGGGGTTGTTGGTCGGTCCGTCGGTAAACGGCTGGAAATAGCCCTTACGCTCCGGAGAGGAAGCGGGGAAAAACGGGGTATAGTCTTCACGGGTCCTGGATTCAGACTCCCACATGCGCAGAAAAGCCAACGTAAGCCCCAGGACCGCGTCTCCTTCCAGCCGAATCGCGCTGTCCTTCCAGTAACCGTAGCGCGGATAAAGGTTCACATACTCGTCGCCGATGTTGCAGCCCCCGGTATAGCCGACATTGCCATCGATAACCGTGATCTTCTGGTGGTTGCGGTAGTTGAGAAACAGCCGGAGGATCTCACGCTGCACCGGGTTGAACCGGGCGGCCTTGACATTTTGATTGTTCAGGATCCGGTCCAGATTGGTGGGGGCGGCGATGATGCTGCCCAGGTCGTCATATAGCAGCCGTACATCGACTCCCTGGGTGGCTTTGCGGACCAGAATCTCCTGGATCTGGTCCCACAGCTTGCCTTCGCTGACGATGAAGTATTCCATAAAGATAAAACGCTGGGCCTTTTCCAGGTCGGCCAGCATATTCTCAAATTGCATTTCTCCCGAGGGAAAGTAAACGCAATCGGTATGGCTGAACAGGGGAAAATTGTTGTTCAGGAGAAAACGGCCCATTCTTTGCCGGTAAGGGTGCTCCCTACTGAACTGCTCGAACAACTGCGGGTCCTGCTCCGGATCCTGGGGGATGCGGGAGAGGATACGGCGGATATTGGAGGTCCTCCAGCTGTTAAGGGAGGGGCTTCCCCACATGAAATAAAGCAGATAGCCGAATATGGGCAAAAGCAGGATGATAACCACCCAGGTCAGGCTGTAGGAGTCATTTTGGTGGCGGTTGATGATGCCGATGATGACGAATATGCCGATTACCTCCAGAAGTCCGTAGAGCCAGAGGGCATCGGTTCTAAGCATGGTCACCACCAAGGTCAGCACCAGCAGCTGGGCTGCGATGACCAAGGTGACTACCATGACTCGGGTCATGCCGGCCAATTTTCTCCCTGATTTGGGCATGGTTTTTATCCTCCGGTCTTCAGGATGAATTCCCAGTCTCCTATGCCATATATTCTACCGCAAAATGGCAGGCAGACCCAAGAGTTCCCTAAGCCTTACCCCGGTGCCGGCGGGTACTGCGGAATCCGTGGCATGAATGACAATTCAGCAGGGGGATGATACATTTATTTTATAATCGGAGGGGAGTCAGGAAGGAGGTTGTTTATGATCGAAAGCATTAAGGATGCGGCCTGCTTGGCCAATGGGGTAAAGATGCCCTGGTTGGGATTGGGAACCTATAGGGTGGAAAAGGACGCCGATGTGGCGCTGGCGGCGAAATTGGCCATGAAGCATGGTTATCGCAGCATCGACACGGCGGCTTTCTACCAGAATGAAGCCGGAGTTGGGCAGGCGGTGCGGGATAGCGGGATTCCCCGGGAAGAAATTTTCGTAACCAGCAAGGTCTGGAACTCCAGCCAGGGTTATGACCTGGTGCTGCAGGCCTACGAGCAAAGCCTCCACAGGCTGGGACTTGAATATCTGGACCTTTTTCTGGTCCATTGGCCGGTCAAGGACAAGTTCATCGATAGTTGGCGGGCGCTGGAGAAGCTGTATGATGAGGGCCGGGTGAGGGCGATCGGGGTTTCCAACTTCCAGGTGCATCATCTGGAGGAATTGATGGCCCATTCCCGCATAGTCCCCATGGTCAACCAGGTGGAATTGCATCCGCTGCTGGCTCAGACTGAGCTGCTGGATTTCTGCCGCCTTCATAATATCCAGGTCGAGGCTTGGGGGCCGTTGATGCGCGGCAAGCTGGAGATACCTGCCCTGGTGGAATTGGGCCAAAAATATTCCAAATCCCCGGCGCAGATTATCCTGCGCTGGGATCTGCAAAACCAGGTGATCGCCATTCCGAAGTCGGTCCACGAAGAACGCATCCGTCAAAACGCTGATATATTCGATTTTGAATTGACCCCGGAGGACTGTGCTGCGATCACGGCCCTGAACCGGAATCAAAGGTTTGGGCCGGATCCTGATAATTTTGATTTCTAAGGCCGGAGGCAGTTACCAGGGGAGCGAGAGCTCCCCTTTTTTTGCGGGGAGGAGCCCTGCTTTTTTATGGCGCGGAGCCAAGGTGTCGATTCCGGGGAGGCTCCATTCATAAAGACGGCTGTTTGGGATGGCTGCGTTGCAGGAATCATATGGTTTTCGGCGGAGAGTGATTGGGCGGGCGCGAATCCGGTTATTTGACAGGGGGGTGCCCGGGAATTACAATAACAATACAAACATATGTTCGGATGTGGTCGGATGAGAATGATAGGATGCCTTTTTCTGCCGTATTTTCTGGCGGCAGTAACCGTAAAGGCTAATCCGCGCTGGGCAGGCAAGCCGGTGATTGTCGGCCGGGACGGCAAGGTGGTTGGTTTTTCCCGGGAGCTGAAGGGGCAGTCCCTGGCGGGCCTTTCCATGGCCAGGGCGCGAGGCCGCTGCCCGGATGCGGTGCTGGCGGAATATGACCGGGGGCTTCATCTCCTGGCCCAGGAGGAGTACCTGGAGGCCCTGCGGGATTTTGCGCCTTTTATCGAGCCGGTCGACGCCCAGGAGTGCTTTTTCGATTTGAGCGGCAGCCGGGTGCAGGAGGAAATGGACCGGCTGGGGGCCTGGCTGGGACCCCGGCAGTGGGGGCCGGCCATAGTGGGGCTGGGAGGCAACAAGCTGCTGGCGCAGTTGGCGGCGGTGGTTCCCGGGAAGAAGAAACGGGGCAAGACGGCTGGGTTTTACAGCTTTCAGGTGGAAACGGGGCGGGAGCAGGAGTTTATGGGGCGGATCCCGCTTTATATGGACGGGCAGATCGCTCCCCGGGCCCGGAAGCTGCTGGATAACCTGGGCTTTAACTGCTTTGGCGATTTGGACGACCTGACGCCGGAGGATCTGGTCAGGCTGCTGGGACGGGAGGAGGGCCACAAGGTCGGCCGGCACCGGCAGGGGTTGGACAATACGCCGCTGATGGGACTTTATCCCCCGGAAAGAATTGGGCTGGCCATGGGGTTTGAAGGCGGGGTCGATGACAGCCAGGTCCTGGGGCAGGCCCTGGGGGAGGGGGCCCGGGCGGTGGCGCTGGCGCTGCGGGAGCGGAATATGAGCTGCCGTCAGGTGGCCCTGGAGTTGGAATTGGAGCAGCAGGAGTGCCGGGCGGAGCGCCAGCTGTCCCGGGGATGCGGGGAGGAGCGGAGCCTGGTCGAGGTGCTGGCCATTATGCTGGCCGGACTGCATCGGAATGGACCGGCCTATGGGCTCAGGATCGAAGTTTCTTCGCTGCGGGAACTGGTCTGGAGAGAGCAGGATCTGTTTTCCTTTGATGCCCGGTCAAGCCGGCCCCGCCAGGATCTGGGGGCGGTGGCCGAGGCCATGGAGGCCCGTTTCCCCGGGATGTTGCAGCGGGGATTGCTGCTGGATCGCCGGGAGGAGGTCCTGTCCTTCTGGGACCCTTGGCGTTATCGAGGCCGGGAGGGCAGATTATGAGCAAGCTGATCAATGGGAAGCTAAAGGTGCTGCAGGATAAGGAGCAGCGTCCCGCCAGGATCTGCTGGCAGGGCCGGTGGCTGGCGGTGACGGGGATCCTGGAGCGCTGGTACGATGCCGGGAAATGGTGGGAAGGGGAGCCGGCCCGGCTGTTTTACCGGATACAGCTCCAGGAGGCCCGGGTTTGGGAGATTTACCGGGAAGGGGAGCCGTGGGAATGGATCCTCTACAAGATATATGATTAGCGGGATTGAAGGTTTTGGCAGGGGTGAATCCGACCGGCGGGGAGGGGCGAAAGGGAGGTGAGACGATGTTTATTCATTTGCATACCCACAGCGCCTTTTCGTTCCTGGATGGGGGCAGTTCGGTGGACAGCCTGGTCAGGGGGGCGAAGGAGCTGGATATGCCGGCGCTGGCCCTGACTGACCACGACAACCTGTGCGGGGCGGTCAAGTTCAATGCTCTCTGCCGCCAGCTGGGGATCAAGCCAATCCAGGGGCTGGAGGTGACGCTCTGGAATGGTCATCATCTAACCCTCCTGGCCCGGGGTCCCGAGGGCTATCGCAACCTGTGCCGTCTTCTGAGCCGCTCCCACCTGGAAAACACCCGCCGGCAGCCGCGCACCTCCCTGCAGAATCTGCAGGAGCACGGGGCGGGACTGATTGCGCTTTCCG
>CAZDND010000014.1:7761-13285 GCA_964506825.1 uncultured Syntrophothermus sp. | reverse complement strand
CCGGATGCCGCCGGGGAGAGATAGCTCATCATATCCTGGGGGGAGATTATGCCCGGGCCTACCGGGCCGCCCGCCAGTATCTGCAGATCTGGGGCGCCGATGATTTCTATCTGGAGCTGCAGGACAGCTATCTGCCTGGCAACTACCAGCTGAACAACCACCTGGCGGGGTTGGCCCAGACCTTGGGGGTGGGGCTGGTCGCGACCAACAATGTGCATTATGTTTCGCCGGAGGATTTTCGGATTCATGATATCCTGACCTGCGTGCGCACCCTGACCCGGGTGCACGAGGTGCATCCGGAGCGGCCGCTTAATGACCAGAACTACCTGAAGAGCAGCCGGGAGATGACGGAGCTTTTTCACGCTTATCCCGGAGCGGTGGACAACACCTGGCGGATTGCGGAAAGGTGCCAGCCGGCCCTGGACCTGGATGTTCCGCACTTCCCGGCATTTGACTTGCCCCCCGGCCAGCGGGCAGACCATTTGCTCCGGGAACTGACTTACCAGGGAGCCCAACGCAAGTATGGCAAGCTGTCCCGGGAGGCTTGCGAGCGCCTGGAACATGAGCTGGCGATTATAAATGCCCTGGGATACCCCGATTATTTTCTGGTGGTATGGGATATCGTCAATCATGCCCGCTTGCGGGGCATCCGGTATGCCGGGAGAGGCTCGGCGGCTGATTCGATGGTGGCCTACTGTCTGGGGATGACTGAGGTGGATGCTTTCGGCCGGGGCCTCCTGTTTGAAAGGTTTATGAGCCTGGAGCGGGGTGAGAAGCCGGATATAGACATTGATTTTGATGCGCGCTACCGTGACCAGGTGGCGGAGTATGTCTACAGGAAATACGGCCGGGAACGGGTGGCCAGCGTCTGCACCTACAACACTTTCCGGGCCCGTTCGGCCATGCGGGATGTGGGCAAGGCCCTGGGGCTGCCGGAGGCGGAGATCGGGGCCCTGGCCAAAAAACTTCCCTGGGTCCACGCTGACCAGATAAGAGCGGTCATGCCCCGCCTGCCGGAGCTGAGGGACAGTTCCCTGGACCATCAGAAGTTTGAACTGCTGCTGGATATCTGTGAGAAAATAGCGGGGTTCCCGCGATTTTTGGGTACCCACCTGGGAGGGCTGGTGGTGAGCCGGGAGCCGCTCCAGGAGCTGACGCCCTTGCAGCAGGCGGCCAAGGGCATGGTCATAACCCAGTTTGATAAGGACGATGTGGAGGACCTGGGCCTGATCAAACTGGACCTCCTCTCGCTACGCACCATGTCGGCGGTGGAAGATACCCTGTCCTCGATCCATGGCCGGGGCGGCACCCTGGATTACGATAATATCCCGCTGGACGATGCGGAGACTTACAAGCTGATCAACACCGGGCAGACTATCGGGATCTTCCAGCTCGAGAGCCCGGCTCAGCGGGCCCTGCAGGCACGGCTGGGCGCCAGCGTCATGGAGGATGTGGTAGCCAGTGTGGCCATTATCCGGCCGGGACCGATCAAAGGCAATATGGTCGAGCCCTACATCGCCCGCCGGCAGGGTTTGGAAGCGGTTACTTATATGCACCCGTCGCTGGAACCGATCCTGGCCAAAACCTACGGAGTGATCCTTTTCCAGGAGCAGGTCATCGAGGTGGCCACGGCGATAGCTAATTTCTCGCCCGGAGAGGCCGACCAGCTGCGCCGGGTCATGACGCATGCCCGTTCCTACCGGGTGATGGAGGAGATCGGGGAACAGTTCGTATCCCGGGCGGTGGAAAATGGCGTGGAGGAGGAACTGGCGCGGACGATCTTCCAGTGCATGGCTGGCTATGCCAGCTATGGCTTTTGCGAGGGGCACGCGGCAGCCTTCGCCACCACCAGTTTCAAGACGGCTTATCTGGTGCTCAATTACCCCACCGAGTTCTACGCGGCGATCCTGAGCAACCAGCCCATGGGGTATTACCCTCCCCGGATAATATGCAGCGAGGCCCGGCGCCGGGGGATCCATATCCTGCCGCCTCATATCAATGTCAGCGGAGAAAACTACGAGCCTATCCAGGAACCGCCTTCTATCCGGATACCCCTGAGCCGCATCAAGGGGCTCAGCCATTCCGGGTTGCAGAGCATTATGGAGAATCGTCCCTTTGCCTCGCTTACGGAGCTGGTTTTGGGTGCCAGCCTGAGTGTTGACGAACTGCAGAGTCTGATAAAGTGCGGGGCTCTCGACGAGCTGGACCCCAATCGCCGCCGGCTGCTGGCCCTGCTGCCGGACTGTATCCAATACAAGCGGGATTACGACCAGGGTGCCGAGTCGCTCTTTCCCGCCGGCGAGGAGAAGAGGTTGGAGATCCCGGATTTTTCGGATTTCGAGAGATATGTACTGGAGATGGAGATAATGGGCATTTCCACCGGCCGCCATTTTATGGCCCGGATCAGGGAGGAGCTGAAGACCCGGGGCTTCCTGAGCAGCCGGGAGCTTTCTACTGTAAAGGAAGGCCAGCGGGTCAAGGTGGCGGGCATGCTTTTCCGGCCCCACCGTCCGCCTACCCGCAGTGGTCGGATCACGGTCTTTATGTCCCTGGAGGATGAGTTCGGGCTCATAGAGGTCACGGCTTTCGAGGAGGTTTACCAGCAATATGGATCCATACTGTTTTCTCCCCAGACCGGTCCGCTGGCTATGGAGGGAATCCTGCAGCGCCGGGGCAATATGGAGTCGCTGCTGGCCCGCAGGATTGCGCGGCTGTGAGCAGGTCGGAGACAGGGCGGTCTGAAATGTCATCCGGGGAAGACCAGAGGGCCAAAAAATGGGGAGCATCCCCGAAAACGCCGGCATCTGCTGTATAATAGGGAAGGGGCGGCTGCAGCCGCCAAGCATCAGCCACCACCGGGGGAGTCTTCAATATGTTGGGTATTGAAAATTACGGAGTTTTCATGGTGTCCGCCATAGCCTTGAACCTGGTGCCGGGTGCGGATACCATGTATATCCTGGGCAGCAGCATGTCCAAGGGTAGAAATGCTGGGATCTTGTCGGCCCTGGGGATTTCTGCGGGGTGTTTGGTCCATACAGCCATGGCCGCTTTGGGACTGTCCGTCATCCTCTCGCAATCGGCCCTGGCCTTTGGCCTGATCAAATACCTGGGAGCAGCCTATCTGGTCTGGCTGGGCTGGCGCTCGTTCCGGTCCAAATCGTCACTGCTGATGGACAAGGATGAGTCTACCAGGACCAATAATAAGAAAATCTTCCTTCAAGCCGTGATGACTAATGTGCTCAATCCTAAAGTGGCCTTGTTTTTCCTGGCCTTTTTGCCTCAATTCATCAATCCCGCCAATCCCTACGGGCCGCTGCCGTTTATCGCCCTGGGTGGAACGTTTGTCGCCACCGGGACTATATGGGGGGTAATCCTGGCTCTGGGGGCTTCCTGGTTCGCCGGCCGACTTAACAGTCAGCAGGATCATTCCGGCTGGCTGAATAAAATCGCCGGGATCATTTATATGGCCCTGGGGTTGAATTTATTGAAGGCCAAAGTGGCTGGTTAGAGAAATCCTGGGGCAAAAAAATCGGCGATATTTTTATTTTTGATCCAGTATTTAACAAAATCCGATATATTTTATTGATATTAGGTTATAATTTTTGTGATAAAAATATTACGTTGGGAGGAATTATCAATGAAAAAGGTTCTGTTTCTGGGTCTGGCTCTTCTGCTGGCGATCGGCATGCTGGCAGGATGTTCCGGAGGCGCCCAAGAGGCGGCAACGGATGCGCCCGTGTACAAGATCGCCACGGATACCACCTTTGCTCCGTTTGAATTCCAGGATGCAGCCGGCGAATATGTAGGGATCGACATTGATATCCTGGCAGCGGTTGCGGAGGACCAGGGATTCAAATACCAACTGGATCCCCTGGGATTCAGCGCTGCAGTAGCTGCCCTGGAATCCAACCAGGCTGATGGGGTTATCGCTGGGATGAGCATCAATGATGAGCGTAAGCTGAAATATGATTTTTCAGCGCCGTATTACGATTCCGGGGTGGTCATGGCCATCAGTGCCACCAATGATGCCATCAAATCCTACCAGGACCTGGCCGGCAAGAAAGTGGCGGTAAAAACGGGGACGGAAGGAGCCACCTTCGCAGAAGGCATCAAGGACACCTACAAATTTGAACTGGTCTATTTTGACGAGTCCTCTTTCATGTATGAAGATGTGAAAACCGGCAACACCGTGGCATGTTTCGAGGATTATCCGGTTATGGGATATGGGATTTCCCAGGGCAACGGTCTCAAGATGGTCACCGACATGGAAAGGGGATCCTCCTACGGCTTTGCAGTACTCAAAGGTAAAAACACCGAGCTGCTGCAAATGTTCGATGCGGGACTGGTAAACATCAAAGCCAGCGGCAAGTACCAGGAGATACTTGACAAGTATATTAAGGCTGAATAAAGAGGTTACACAATGGAACTAGGCAGGGTATTCACGGAAGTTAATCCCTTGTTGTTCAAGGGACTGTGGATAACAGTAGAAGTGACGGTTCTGTCACTTCTACTGGCTTTTGTATTGGGCTTATGCACCTATTTTATGGGTGTTTCCAGACATGCGCCCCTTCGCTGGATTTCGAAGGGGTATGTGGGAATTATCAGGGGCACCCCCCTGCTGGTCCAGGTTTTTTACGTTTACTTTGCTATCCCGCAGCTGGTTCAGTATATGGGGTTCGATCTCAGGTTCACTCCCTTCATCGCGGGACTGATTACCCTGACCTTGAATGCCGGCGCCTACATGTCGGAAATATTCAGGGGCGCTATCAACGCTGTCAGTTATGGTCAGACGGAAGCTGCTCGAAGCCTGGGACTGTCCCAGGGGCAGGCCATGCGAAAAGTGATCTTACCGCAGGCCTTGCGTATCTGCCTGCCGTCCCTGGTCAATCAATTTATTATCACCCTTAAGGATTCTTCGATTATTTCGGTCATCGGTTTGGCGGATATCATGTACCAGGCCAAGATTTATGTCGGACGTTCCATGGAGTCTTTTGCTACCTATACCTGGGTGGCGCTGTTTTATTTCGTGGTGATTGCCGTTCTTACTCAGCTGGCCAAAGCGGTTGAGAGGAGGACGAACATATGACAGCTCAGATTAAAGTTAACAACCTGCATAAATATTTCGGAAAACTGGAAGTATTGAGGGGCATCAACCTGGAAGTACAAAAAGGACAGGTGGTATGCGTTATCGGCCCCAGCGGCTCTGGAAAGTCGACTCTCCTAAGATGCATCAACCGGTTGGAGGAACCCACCAGCGGCGACATCATGGTGGATGGAATCATGATTACCGATCACGGAGTGGACATCAACAAGGTCCGGCGGCACATAGGCATGGTGTTTCAACAGTTCAATCTGTTTCCTCATCTCACCTCCAAGCAGAACATCATGATGGCACCCCTGGAACTCAAGCTCAAGACCCGGCAGGAGATCGAACAAAAGGCGGTCGAGTTGTTGGAGCGGGTAGGTCTTTCCGAGAAGGCAGATGTGATGCCGAGAAAGCTTTCCGGGGGCCAGCAGCAGCGGG
>CAZDND010000014.1:0-7746 GCA_964506825.1 uncultured Syntrophothermus sp. | reverse complement strand
TCATGCTTTTTGATGAACCGACCTCGGCCCTGGATCCGGAAATGGTGGGCGAAGTTTTGGCGGTTATGAAGGAACTGGCCTCCATGGGAATGACCATGGTGGTGGTGACCCATGAGATGGGGTTTGCCAGGGACGTGGCCGATTGGGTGATTTTCATGGATGAGGGAATTATTGTGGAGGCGGCGCCTCCGGCGGAAATATTCACTAACCCCAAGAACCAGAGGACGATGGAGTTTCTCAACAAGGTTTTGTCGGTCTAACAATCTATACTTTAAATGGACCAGAGGACGTGACCGGAGACCTTACTGCCGGTGCGTCCCTTTATTGTGCCTGGAATCGGGATGGCAATTAGCATACCAACCAAAGACTTCTAAGCCGACATATCAAACCGGCTGCTTATTCACTTAGGAATACCAAACCCTTCGCCTAGGCAGATATTGGCAGCAGGGCAGGCTGAATCCAAACCCCCGTCTTGTGATCCGGAGACCGCTATGGTTAATATAGAATCAGGCGAGGTCGATATCCAGTGCTTATCGAAGGAATCCAGTATTTTTGGGAGTATAGGACTCCGGCAACTGCTGGCAGCGTTGTTGCTGGTGACGAGAACCGACCCAAGACCGCCCGGATTTTAACCCTATCGGCAGGTTGCCCATTGAAATTCTGCGATGACAGGGGATTTGATTATGTATTGGCTCAGGAAAATCTGGTCGCCGGAGCTGTTCCAGGGAGCCCATAAAAACAGAAACTACTTTGAAGGCTGGTACTACAAGCTAATCAGCGCGGATTACCAGCATATCTATGCGGTGATTCCCGGCATAACCCGGGGGTCAAGATCCGCGGATTCCCAGGCTTTCATCCAGGTTATCAACGGTCAAACCGGGCGGGTAGAATTTTTCAAGTATCCGATTGCAGACTTCAGCTGGGACCCCAAACGATTTGCCATCGCTATCGCTGGCAGCAGTTTTTCCCGGGATGCTATCAGTTTGGATCTGAACCATCCTGACCTTAAGATCAAGGGCCAACTGCAGTTTTACGACATCCTTCCCTTCCCGAAAACCTTTTCCAATCCGGGTATCATGGGTCCCTATACTTTTGTGCCCTTTATGGAGTGTTATCACGGCATAATTAATGTTACGCATAAAATCAGCGGAGGTTTGAACATCGACGGGCAGCAGGTTGATTTTTCGGCCGGTGAAGGTTATCTGGAAAAAGACTACGGCAAGTCATTTCCCCAGGAATGGATCTGGATCCAGGCGAATCATTTTGACGGCCAGCAGACCTGTTTCATGTTCTCTTTGGCCAGGATCCCCTGGCTGGGATCCAGTTTTATCGGCCTGATATGCTTCCTGCTTATCGACGGCCAGCTATTCCGGTTCGCCACCTACAACGGAGCCCGATTAGATCCGATAGGTCTCCAGGACAAAGTCATACGGGCCAGGATTGCCAGAAAAGACCAGGTGCTGGAGTTTGAAGCCACCGGTACACCGGGCGGGTTTTTGAAAGCGCCGAAAAATGGGATGATGACCCGGGAAATAGAAGAAAGCATTACCGCCCGGGTGGATTTAAAGCTTACGGTGGCGGGACGGGAGATTTTTTCTGGACAGAGCCTCAACTGTGGCATGGAAATGTCATCCGGCGCGGAACAGCTGACCGTTCAAACCTGATCGACTGCCCCTCGCCGGCATAACTTCAGTTATTTGATCCAGGGCCCGGGTGGAACCGGTGCGCCTATCTGCATTCGTTGGCTCACCCTCGGGACAAATCCAAGCTGTCTTGACCAATAACCCTTATCTTAGTCAATGCGATTGGTGCGCAGCCAGATATGCATCCGGTCGGCTTCCTTGATCAATTCATCCCGGAAGTCGGGGTGAGCGATGGAAATCAGCCGTTCCGCCCTTTCCCAGGTGGAAAACCCCTTGAGCTTGACGATGCCGAATTCGGTGGCGATGTAATGCACTGCCCAGCGGGGGGTGGTTACGATGGTGCCGGGCGCCAGGGTAGGGGTGATCCGGGATATCCGGGTGCCGTCTTTCCTGACTGCGGTGGAGGCCATGCAAATGTAGCCTTTACCTCCCCGAGACATGTAGGCTCCCTTCATGAAATCCCACTGTCCGCCGGTGCCACTGATTTGCCGGCCAGCGGCTGATTCCGAGGAAACCTGTCCAAACAAGTCGACTTCCAGGGCATTGTTAATTGCCCTGACATTGGGATTGCGAGAGATAATATTCGGGTCATTGATAAAAGTACCGGGACTGATGGCGCAAATTGGGTTCCGGTCAATGAAATCATAGAGTCGCTGTGTCCCGAGGGCAAAACTGTAAGCCATCTTGAAGCGGTCAGTGGCTTTGCAGCTTCCATCCAGGCATCCGGACTCGTACATGTCAACGTAGGAATCATTCAGCATCTCGGTGTGAACACCCAGATGTCGGATACCTGACCGGGCAATCAATTCACCTATTTGATTGGGCAGACCTCCGATGCCCAACTGGATGCAGCAGCCATCGTGAATCTCATTGATGATATGAGCGGCGATGGCTTTATCCACCTCGTTGGCTTTGGGGGAGGCAACCTCGATCAAGGGGGGGCTGCTGCCTTCGACGACATAATCCACCTCTGAAATATGGACCACTTCGTCCCTCCCTCCCAGGGCTACCGGCATACGCTCATTTACTTCCACCATGACGATTTTGGCCATCTCAACTGTCTTGCGGGTGGCGTTGGCTTGAGGTCCGAAGTTGAAGTAGCCGTATTTATTCATGGGACAGACCTGGAGCATGGCAACGTCGGTGGTTATGCCATCGTTGAAGGTATCGTCGTAAAACCCATCCTTTTCATGGAAGGCGATGGGCACATAATTGCATAGATTTTTGTCGTGCAGGACCCGTTCCAGTTTGCTCATATGCCAGGTGTTGTAGATGAAATGTTTTCTTTCCGGATCGGCTTCCACGCAGGCCATGGGACGCAGGCTGGAGGAACCTCGCAGTTTGACATCCCACAGCTCGTCTTTGCGGGCGGCCAGGGCTGACTCCAGGGTTGCGGGAAGCCCGTTGAAGGAGTTGAAATCCACCCAATCACCTGATTTGACGGCCCTAACTGCTTGTTCAGCTGAGACCAGCTTGCGGTTGTATTCTTCTCTTAGTGTCACGGTTGCATTCTCCTTCTACAGATAATCGTTGATTTTGGGGCTGGCTTGGTAGGCGCATCAAGGATTTCAACACCAGAGGCAGATTATCCTCCCCGACGAGGCCGAAGGGGCTGCCCATGATCAATGGGGGAGAACTTGGCCTCCGATCGGGAAATCATTGCTGATACCTTTCTGCCAGCTCGCATCGGTGTCTGATTGCTGCCAAAGCGGTGATAAACATTACTTAGCTCTTTCCATCTGGTGCTGCCAGGCCGTTCCGGGAAGAGCTAGCCATCCAAAATTTAGTTGGTAGCGAAATCTGGTTTCGTTGTAAGGACGGGGGCAGTGTTATAGAATTGTAGGTATATAACAACGATTCTGAAACGTCGGCATAAGAGATGAACAGCTTCGATAAATCCCGCGTTTTCAGCCTTGTTTTGGGAAGACCCAAACAGCACGGCAGCGATATGAATTTGGGAGGGGAGGTGAAGGACTAGTCAGGCTGGATTTACAACTCCACGCAGCAGATCCTGACCGGTTGGGAGAAGTGAGATTACAGCCGGAGCAGACCAGGTCTTTTTCAAACACAGGCGGCTCATCAACGGTAAAAGCGGCAGAAAGACTCCATGCCCGGATGATTCCGGTTCGGAATTGGATTATAAAAAAGGGGTATATACGAATGGCATTAACAACACTACCGGACAACGATTTCAGGTTGCAGTATTTGGATCTGTGGAATGACTATATTCACACCGTACCCGAGATGTTGTATAACACAGTCAAGCACCACGGGGATCGGCCGGCTAACGTGTACTGGGAACATGAGGAATGGCAAACCGTTACCTACAAAGAGATGTTGTCCATCGCCGAAGAGATCGCCGCCGGGCTCATAGGGATGGGAGTCGCCAGGGGCGACAATCTATCCATCATGGTGCCCAGTACGGCTCAATGGGTATGGTCGGATATGGGCATCGAACTGGCTGGCGGGTGCACTACTACCATATTTCCCAGCCTGGGCAAGGAGGATGTTAAGTATATTATCAACCATTCCCGGGTCAACTACCTTTTTGCCGGCAGTCCGGAGCTGGTTGATTTTGTCAATTCCTTCCGTCAGGACCTGCCTACTCTAAAAGGCCTGATCTGCCTGCAGGGTATGGAATCCGGCAATGGTCAGGATGTTTTCACCTTGGATGAGATCAGAGCCGTCGGCCGCAAACTCCTCAGCGATCAGCCCGAGGTGGTCAGCGAACGAATCGCCGCCATTACCCCCGAAGACGGTGCTACCACCATATATACTTCGGGCACCACTGGAAAGCTAAAAGCGGTTCGGCTTACTCACAGAGAATTGACCGATGGGATATGGCGCTGCAACCGTAATCAGACCATGGGCGAGGTAGGTTATTATGATGACGAAAGTGTCTATCTGTCGGTAATGCCCCTGGCTCACGTAATGGAGCGCACCTATGGTTTGTTCTGCGTTATCGCCTGCGGGGCCTGTCTGGTTCTGGGCCGTGGCCCGGCCCACATTATGAATGACCTGCAGGAAATCAAACCAACCAATGTAACCGTGGTGCCGAGGGTACTGGACCGGATCCTGAAAGGATTGAAACAAGCTTTTTCGGTCACTCCGGAAGGCGCTCAGGCCTGGGCGTGGGCTATGGATGTGGCTGGCCGGGTGGTAGAGGCGCGCACCAAGGAAGACGGAACCATTGACATGAGGGCCGAGTTTGTCGATGACCTGCCGGAATGCCTCCGGGCAGAATACCTGAAAGCCAAAGCGGCGGTTTTTGACAAGGTGACCGGAGCCCTGGGGGGACGGATAGAATGCTTTGGTGCCGGTGGAGCCAATCTGCTGCCGGAACTGCACAAACCCCTGGTGGGAATGGGCATATTTGTGGCCAACGGCTACGGCTTAACGGAAACTCTCTGCGGAGTCGCAGTCGGGCGAGGGAACTGCGTGAAAGTTGCCTGGAACGCGCCCATCGCTCCCGGTCTCGAATGGCGCCTGGATGCAGACGGTGAGCTCCTGTTGAAGGGCAAGGGAGTTATCAGCGAATATTATAATGATCCGGAAGCCAACCAGGAATGCTTCACCGAGGATGGTTTCTTCAGAACCGGTGACATAGTGGAAATAGACAAAAACGGGATATTCCGGGTGGTGGACCGTAAAAAGGCCATCATTGTCATGGATACGGGCAAAAACGTTTCCCCTCTCAAGGTGGAAGCCCTGGTGATGCGCAATATTCTCATCGACCAGGTTCTGGTGGTGGGCGACGGCCGGAAGTATATCACTGCTCTGATCAACCCCAACTGGGATGAGATCATCAAGATCGCCGATGCCAAAGGCATCCCCTACGATAAGGACAAACTGCAATACGGGATGGTCAATGGCATGAATGTGGTGGTGGAAGTCGGTCCGGAATTGTACCAGGCTGATTTTGTGCGGCAAATCGTGGCTGAGGCGGTCAATAAGGCCAATGAGGAACTGGCCGACTTTGAACAGATCAAGAAATTTGTGGTTCCCCACCGCAAATTCCTGCAGACTTACGACGAGCTGACGCCTACTTCAAAGGTGAAAAACAAAGTGATCATGGCGAATTTTGCCACCGAAATCGAATCACTTTACCAGTGAAAAAATGATATAATCGTTTCAGATCACGAGTTTCCCGCGGCGGAAAGTTCGTGAAAAGAAGAAAATTTATCAGTGTGCTGATGAAGGGAGTACTTTGTAATGAACAATCTGTTGCTCAACCCCAAGCAATATAGGGACCGGGGCTATCCCGACGAGCGGTCCAAGGAGATCATGCTGAAGACTATCCAGTGGTTCGAGGACAAGGGATTGGCCAGGCAGAAAGAACAATATCATGCTCACGAATTTGCCGAGGACTTCCAGGAATTTGTTACCAAAGAGGGCATTCTGGAGACCCTGTTCCTGCCCACGGGCTATGGCAGTGATCCCAACCAGTACTACAGTTCTTATAGGATCTTTGAGTTCTCGGAGATTACCGGATTTTATGGCGCCGCCTACTGGTATGCATTCCATGTATCCACCTTGGGCCTTGATCCGGTCCTCATGGGTGACAATGAAGAATGCAAGCACAAAGCCGCCGCCCGCATGAAGGACAACGCTTTTTGCGCCTTTGGACTTTCCGAGCAGGATCATGGCGCGGACATCTATTCCTCATCCATGACCCTGACTCCGGTTGGCGACGGTACTTATCTGGCCAACGGCAGCAAGTACTATATCGGCAACGGTAATGTGGCTGCCACTGTATCTGTTTTCGGCAAAATGGCCGATACCGGAGATTACGTATTTTTCGTGGTGGACTCCCAGCATCCCAATTATCATCTGATCAAGAATGTTACGGATAGCAATCAGCAGTATGTGGCAGAATTTGAACTCAAGGATTATCCGATTACGACTGCGGATATTTGCACCATAGGGCCCAAGGCATGGGACGATATGCTTAATACCATCAATCTGTGCAAATTCAACATCGGATCAGGAACCATCGGGATTGTAACCCATTCCTTTTACGAGTCCTTGAACCATTCCTCCAAGCGGGTTTTATACGGCAAGAAGGTCACGGAATTTTCACAGGTCAAAAGAATGTTCATGGATTCCTGGCTGCGCATCATGGGGATGAAGCTTTTCGGACTTAGGGCCACCGACTACATGCGCGGGGCCAGCGAAACCGACAAGCGTTATCTGCTCTACAATCCGATCATGAAGATGAAGGTGGCTATCCAGGGAGAACAGGTCCATGAAGATCTGTGGGATATCATCGCCGCCAGGGGTTTTGAAAAGGATATGTATTTTGAGCAGGCAGTGCAGGAATTAAGAGGTTTCCCGAAGCTGGAGGGCACCCGCCATGTGAACATGGCCCTGATTGCCAAACTAATCCCCAGCTACATGTTCATGTCGACGGAAATGCCTGAAGTAGGGCGGATCACTGGCAACAGCAATGATACTTTCATGTTTAACCAGGGCAGGACCAGGGGTTATGCCAAGACGAAGTTCCATGATTATATGCCCTCATATAACAGTTTGGCCCATCTGCCCAACGTGAAGGTCTATATTGACCAGATCAATGCTTACAAGAAATATCTGATGGTATCCGGTGAGAACCTGATGAAACAGATGGAGGACTTCGACTATCTGCTGGCGGTCGGCGAGCTGTTCACCATGGTGGCCTATGGCCAACTGATCATCGAAAGCGCCAAAATGGAAGGCATTAGCGACGAGGTCATGAACCAGATGTTTGACGTTTATGTCCGGGATTTCTCGAAATTCGCCGTGGATCTCTACGGCAAACCATTGAATTCCGAAGCCCAGTATGAAGCCATTATGGGGATGATCAAGCATCCGGTGAAAAACAAAGAAGAGTTTGAAAAAGTGCTCCGGGAGGAAGTCTATACCCTGGAGGACGTTTATATCCAGAATCCTTAGGCATCCTCACCCGGCAGAAGCATCAGTCCAGGAGAAACCAGCAGGGCCCGCAATCGCAAGGTTGACGGGCCTTGCTCTGTTCATAACGGCGTCGCATAGCCCCTCAAACAAGGGGACGGTTCTCTTGTTTGACTCTGGTTTAGCGTTCCCAATATGTGACTTGATCCCTCCG
>CAZDND010000013.1:4215-18632 GCA_964506825.1 uncultured Syntrophothermus sp. | reverse complement strand
CCCCCGAGATACCCATGATATGGTAGCCAAGTTTCACGCCGGAGATATCAAGGGTGCCATAAAAATGCAGCTCCAAACTCTCAATCTAATCAAGGCATTATTTTCTGAGGTTAACCCGATTCCCATCAAAGCGGCTCTGAATCTTATGGGCATGGATGTAGGAATATGCCGCCTGCCGCTGGTAGAAATCAGTGAGGACCATCGGGAACTGCTCAGATCTGAGATGAAAGCCTACGGTCTGATCCGGTAAAGTTCTATAATAATAAACGGTCAAACCGTGATTTGCAGGTGAGCATAGGCAGAAGCGACTTTTCCCTATGCTCAAGCCCAGTGGTACAGGGAAATTCGGTGTGTAATAACGACTATCTTCCCATTATATCCAAAATCGGGAGTGACATAATCGACTAAGATGGAGAGAGTGAAGTCACTTATGTCTATTCGCTTGGGCTGCCTATCCAACTTTGAAGATCTTCTATGAATGCAACCAAATCAGGGCTATAGAAGATCATTGACAACCTCAGTTTGATCATTGTTTTTGTTGACTTGGGTAAATTCGATAAGAGATTGGGGTTCTTGTACAAACCCATACCCAGTTCAGGTAATTTTGGTTGCATCGGTTGCTATGCGCCCGGAATATATTAACGGGTTTAATCAACTCGTTGAGCGGCTGACGAATGATTTTTGCCCAAAATATGTTTGTGGTTTGGCAACCATTCTCTTGACCCTCAGTAAATATTGCGTCGGCCGTTTTCACACCGAGTTGCCACCTCTGGTTGTATTGAAAGTTGGTGGGTATTGGAAGGGTACAATATCAATCCCCAGGAAATCGATGAAGTTCGTTTCTCCTTAGAATACTGGGAACTCCACGAAGCCTTTGCTTCCCAATTCCTGGGCTGCGGCATCCATCTAAAGGAAAAACATGGAATGAATCTGGATCTGGATAGATGCAACCGCAATGGTTCGGGCATCGCCTTAGGACATCCGGTTGGCAGTACGGGTCTGCGCATTATTGTAAGCCTTTATTACGAGCTGGAGAAAATGGGTTCAACTGTGGGGGGAGCCTCATTATGCGCTGGTACCGGAGCCACCCTGGCTTCTCTTTGGACCCGGGACATCTAGAATTATGTTAACCTCGAATATGAGGAGCGCCAGGTTCTTCTACTCAGGAACTGACCTGAAAATTGCGCTATCCGAAGGGTGCCTATATAATTGTGGATCGACACAACGGCAATCAATGTTTGTGCAGTGCCAACGAAAAAATACCCGTTAGGGAATCGTTGGTCAAAGTATATTAGCCACGGTCATGGCAAATTTGCTTAAACGCTTAAACATTAAGCATAACTATGAAAGGAAGTAATTATTTTATGGGAAATATAGCGACCGAAAATAAAGGAATCGACGAAAATCTATTTAGTGCTATATGCACCAAGTTCGGTGAAATTCCCGCCCATAACACTTATGGTATGAGTCTCACCTACGTTGGGCATGGCTTAGTAGGTATGCAAATGATTGTCGGGCAAGAGTACACAACAGTGAGGGAAAGACTGCATGGAGGTATTGTTGCGACTTTATTGGATACTGTTATGGGGCAGTCGGTTGTTTCGCTTGGCAAGGTCGGCACCGTAACCTTGGAAATGAACTTAAATTATTTAAGCGCAGTTTTTCTGGGAACCAGGCTTACCGCGGAGGGTAACGCGATACATATTGGCAGGTCCACGGTAGTGTCTGAGGCCAGCGCATATGATAACAATGGAAAACTTGTGGCCAAAAGCAGGGGAACGTTTTTTGTAACGAATAAGCCTGATATAACTGGTGCCACTTAGAATGGGAAGCCAACAGACTGCTCTGAATATTAGCATCAGTATTAATTGTGTTACGTTGCCGTATTTTGGGCATGCACGTTAACCCCTGACTAGTAATCTTTATTTAATGTGATTCCCATATGGTTCTTCATGGTGCTTGGATAGTAATGACATAAAACTCTTAGATGGCCGGGCCCAGGCATCGCTCAGGCCAAGGCAGATTTATCCCTGCTCTTTCGGCCGGGGATATGCCACCTGGCCTCAGCCTTCGAAATCACAACTAACTGGAACATTGGTCCAAACCCGCCCAGGAAATAATTACCCCGAATCTTAAAAATCCTGTTCCATATGGATTAGAAAACTTGGGGATATTTGTTTATGTGAATGGTTAACATTTGATATATCATTATGGCACAGTGATATTTGTGGGGAGCGGATTGGTATACACTATGAACAACTACATTAAAATTGGTGATATGCGAGTGCTGCGGCTTTTTAACCAGGAATGGCATAGCCGGGTAATGGATATCCTTATGAATGGTTTTACCTTGATGGGATCGGTCGGATTTGCCATAATCCTGCCCCTGGTACTTTGGTTGTCCAGAAAAGATGATCTGGCGTCGGCGGGAATCAAAATGGCCATGGTTCTGGTGTTCAGCCAATTGGTTGTTTTCCTGGTGAAGCGCATGGTGAACCGCCCGCGGCCATTTCAGGCACTGGCGGGGGTCATCAACCGGAAGCCTACGAAATGTCCGTATTCATTGCCCTCTGGTCATACCTGTGCCGCTTTTTCCATGGCATTTGTGCTGGCGGCTAGTTTTCCGCTGCTCGGTTTCATTTTTTATATCTTGGCTTCCTTGGTCGGACTGTCCCGGGTCTATTTGGGGGTGCATTATCCTTCGGACGTGGCGGTAGGATTGGCAACCGCATATTCTGTCTTTTTAGTGAGCACTAAAGTGCTGTTCTGATGCCAATCGGTAAAAAATTTTGCAAAAAAACATGGATTGCCCCCTGTTGGGCAGGCGCGGTCAGAAATAAATGGGTCAGAGGTGACACAGTATGGATAGAGCTGAACGGAGACGCAAATGGGAGGAACTTCACGCCAACCCGGAGGCCCGGCATACTCTGAGACCAGAAGTCCGGGCTTCTTGGGAGCGGTCCTACCTTTACGGGGTAGATCCATATATGACCAGGAATCCCAATGTGATTAGCAGAGCAGAACTTGAGCGGTTGAGGAGCAAACACGATAACTTGATCAAGGCAGCACGTCCCGTAATGGAAAACTTGATCGGGTTCATTGCTGGAACCCGCTGTGCCTTATCTATTGGGGATGCCAACGGCACGGTTCTGTTGCTGATGGGAGACGATGAGGCTGCTGGATGGGCCAGAACTGGCAACCTGATTGAGGGATCTGTTTGGTCCGAGAATCTTGTCGGTACCCAGGGGGGATCTTTGGGACTGGCACAAGGTAAACCAAGTTCGGTTTGTGGATTTGAACACTTCACGATTATGGGGAGTGTATGTGATGGATTTTTTGCACCGATTTGGGACCGGGGTGAGATTATCGGCGGCCTTGGGCTGTCCTTGCCGGTAGGTCGAGGCAATGAAGATTCTCTGGGAATGGTTTCAGCGGCAGCCAAGCATATAGAATCCATTATCGAGCATAAACGCGCCAAGGAGTTTCAGCAGGAGATCGTGGACTCCATGTCTGAAGGACTGATGGTCTTGAAGGAAGACGGCGAGATTGTCAGCATGAATGTCGAGTGCATGAAGAACTTACGGTTGAACATTGTCAATCCTATTGGGCAAAACCTAATGGATATCATGGATCCCACGGTTGAAAACCGCAGGTTCGTCAATTTGATCACCAGGGGCAAGAAGGTTTCGGAAGAGCGGGTATCTTTATCGGATGGCCGGGGCCGTTTTCAGTGCAATATAACCTGCAGTGCGCTAGGACAGCCTGGCTTTACGGTCGTTAACATTCGAGAAAGCCGCCAGGTGAATCTCATGATCAGAAACTGGACCGGGGGTCACGCAACTTTTACTTTCGACGACTTCGTTGGTGAGGACCCTGCATTTCGCCAGGTGATAAATAACGCCAAAGCTTCAGCAGCCACCACATCCAATCTATTGCTGAGCGGTGAGAGTGGCACCGGAAAAGACCTGCTGGCCCAAGCCATCCACAACCAAAGTTCGAGAAAGCAAAACTCATTTATAGCTATTAATTGCGCGGCTTTGCCAAGGGATTTGATTGCCAGCGAGCTTTTTGGGTATGAAGACGGGGCATTTACGGGAGCCCGCAAAGGTGGTAATCTTGGCAAATTCGAGTTGGCTGATCAAGGAACCATTTTTTTGGATGAGATCGGAGACATGCCGTTAGGGCTTCAAGCCACCCTGCTAAGGGTCTTGGATGAGCGTAAGGTGACCCGGTTAGGCGGAAATAAGATGATTTCAGTTGATGTTCGAGTCATTGCGGCGACCAATCGGGACCTGGAAGCCCAGGTCAGGCGGAATCGGTTTCGGCAGGATCTATATTACCGGCTGGCAGTAGTACGGCTCAACCTGCCCCCTTTGAGGGAAAGAGGCCATGACATCGAGTTACTGGCCGATTACTTTATGGCCAAAATCTGTGCTGCCATTGGCAAACCCGCAATGAAAATAGCTCCGGATGTCATCGATGCTTTTATGGGTTACGACTGGCCGGGAAATGTCCGCGAACTGCAAAACGCCATGGAAGGCGCAGTTCAATTGAGCGACAGCAAGATATTGACTCTGGAACATATCCGGAATCATTGGACTCCCGCCAACTTCAGCGAACCGGAACCGCAACCGCAAAATACCGTGGCCTATACCAATCTGGAGGAATTTGAAAAGCAAATGATTGTTGACTGCCTCATGAAACACCATGGAAACCGTTCAGAAACCGCTAAAGTGCTGGGTATATCAAGAAGAACCCTCTACCGGCACATGGAGAAATTTGGAATCGCCTAAAAAGAGGGATCAGGTCGTATTGGATTCCTGGCGAGGGAAATTGCCCCGGGAGAAATCAGACAAGCTCAATTCAGGTGACAACATTTCTCCAGTCCTATGGATCCAGTGGCACAACAATCTCTTTGGCACGTGGCGACCATATCCCGGGCCTGTGTCACCCCACAAACAACTATTCTCCCAGAGCATGCTGACCCTTTGGTGAAAAATGCCCGGCTGTTTCCAGCCGGGCAACAGGTTTATTATGGGGTGATTTCCTTACAGGAATCAGTCCAAAAGCCGGCGCAATACCTTGCCGGCACCTGACATGGGAAAGGAATCTGTAAATTCAATGATAGTCGGGACTTTGTAGGTGGAGATGTTTTCTTTGGCCCATGACCGGATTTCGTCAGCAGTGGCGGTCTGCCCCGGTTTCAAGATGAGGAACGCCTTGATAACCTCGCCTTTGTGGGCATCAGCTTTCGGAATAACCGCAGCCTGAGCAACTGCTGGATGTTTGCAGAGCAGAAGTTCCACTTCTTCAGGGAATACCGAGAATCCCGATACTTTGATCATCTCTTTGCGCCGACCCAGAAAGGCCAGGTAGCCCTCCTCGTCGAATTTCCCCACATCCCCGGTATAGACCCAGCCATTGATTAGCGTCTGGGCGGTTGCCTCCGGATTATTCCAGTAGCCTATGAAGTGTGAGGGTGTAAATACTGCGATCTCGCCCTCTTCTCCGATCGGCATTTCTTTGTTGTGGTCATCGAAATCAAAAATTCTGATGTCGGTCTCCGCACCGGGTATTCCACAGACCCCGTATTTAATGTTATTGATTGGTACAAAGCAATCGTAGGTGTGGGTTTCAGTCAAACCATACGAACTCTCGAAACAATAACCTCCCTTGGTTAGCTCGCTCCATTGTTTGGCTATCTCCGCGGTCAGGGTGATCCCAAATGACATGGCCATATTGAGCCTGATGCTGGAAAGGTCATATTCATTGACTTTGGGGTGATTCATAACTGCCAGGTTCATGGGCACTGCGCTGACCCAATAGTTTACCTTGTAAAGATCGGCGGCCTTCATGGTGGTTTCCGGATCGAACATGACCAACAAGACTACCGTGCAACCAGCCACGATGGGGGCGTCAACGGCGCAGAGCATGCCGGCAATATGAAATATGGGGGATGCCACCAGAATTATGGTCTCCGGTTGAAAAGGCTTATTGCCGTTGGTCACCGCCGTGGCACTGGTGAATAGCGCTGCAAAATGGGTCAGCATCGCTCCCTTGGGCAAGCCCGTGGTCCCACCTGTATATTGCAGTAGCGCCAGATCCTCCAGGTCAACCTTTACCTGAGGAGGGGTTGCATCTTCATTGGCCAGGATGTCCATGAGATCATAGGTCCCCGGAATTGGCACTTTTTGCACCTTCATCTGGTCAACCAGGGGGAGGGTAGGCTCAGCCGGTAAAAAGTCGTTGAGATTGGTCACCACAACCGTCTTAACCGAAGTGTTACCAAGCACCTTCTCGACTATGGGGTATAAGATATCCAGACAAACCAGGGTCTCGACTCCCGAATCATTCAGTTGATATTCCAGTTCCATCTCCTTGAATAGGGGTGAACAGGGACTTAATACGGCCCCAATTTTCCAAGAGGCATAATGGGCAATCATATACTGAGGACAGTTGAGCAGAAAGAGCCCTACTCGATCACCCTTTTTCACCCCCTGTTTGCTAAAGAAATTAGCCAGCCGGTCGCTGGACTCATCGAGCTCCCGGTAGGTTACGATGCGACCGTAAAAGATGATCGCCGGTTTATCAGGGTGTTCTTCAGCTCGCATCCGCAGGTATTCATGGAGGGGTACTTTGCCTAAAGGATATTCTACCTCGGTAGGGACTCCTGGGGGCCAGCTTCGCAACGATATTTCTTTGATGCTTTCCATTACGTGGTCCTCCTCTGTAAAATTATTCGGTTGGGAAACATGGGTCGGTATGGTCCTGTGTATATTTTCCAGCTGATCTGAATCCCTAACTGTGGTTGAGCCCGCCGGGTTTTATCAAAAATCACTGGCATTGTTAAGATGCTTATGCAAGATTTATGCCGGATCGTCGGAGTATACAGCATTTTCTCAAGAACCGTCATCTTCAGGCAATCCTGGCCCACTAATCCATCAACTCAGACCCCGGGTGAGGGACAGTGATGCCCAGGGGCGACACATTCGTCACATCCCCGCGAGTTGAAAAGGCAGATTCCCGCAGGCGTTTTTCGAGTGAAAAATAGCCCCTTAAAGCGATGCGGAGCTGTTTTGCTGGTACAATTGGAGTAGGGATAATCTAAGGTGCTGATGGACCCTGATGAACCGCAAAGAGACCAATCGGTATCAGAAATGGAAATTTTTGCATTGCAGGTGAGGGGAGATCAAAGCAAGAGCATGTCTGGAATATATGAATTTGAAGCCAGGATCAAAAAAGTACCGGACATTGACGGGGCTTATGTTGAGATCCCGTTTGATGTGAGAGCGGAGTTCGGGAAGGGAAGAGTTGCCGTCTATGCAACCTTTGATGGTGAACCCTATCAAGGCAGTCTTGTTCGGATGGGTACCCCGTGTCATATTATAGGTATCAGAAAAGATATCCGAGCCAAAATCGGCAGACAGCCTGGGGATCTGGTTCGAGTCACCATCCAAGAAAGAAGCTGAGAAGGAGGTTTACTATGAATGTGATCGATGCGTTGAACAACCGATACACTTGCCGGGCCTTTAGGGCGGACCCGGTCGACAGAGACACAATCGTTAAGATTCTTGAGGCCGCCAACCGGTCACCTTCCTGGGGCAATACTCAGCCCTGGGACATTTATATCGCAGCGGGGAGCGTGCTGGAAAGCATACGAGAAAAATTCCAGGCCAATATGATCCAGGATGTGGCCTGGAACACTGATCTGCCGATACCTCAGGAATGGCCAACCGCCCAGCGAGAGCGATACGAATTTCTGGGCAAAGCCCGCTACAGTATGCTCAGCAAGGCACTGGAGAAGGATTCGCTGCCCCAGATAATTAAGGAAAGGAATCTGAGCTTTTTTGATGCCCCGGTAGTTTTGTATTTATGCATGGACCGCCGGCTGACTCCCTATTCCATGTTCGATCTCGGCGCAATGAGCCAGAGCATTATGCTGGCAGCCCAGGAGTATCGAGTGGCAACTGCCCCAGCGGTGACGCTGGTTATCTACCCTCAAGTGGTCCGAGAGGCTCTGGAGATTCCCGAGGATCAGGCTGTTGTACTGGGCATTGCCTTGGGATATCCGGATCAGGATGATATTCACAACCAGTACCGGTCCATCCGCCGCCCGGTTGAGGAAATGGCTAAATTCATTGGTTTTTAATCGATTTAAATTGAAAATGGCATGCAATAAGAAATCATTCAGAGATGGGATATCAGGGGAGGTAAGCAAATGTTTGTTGGTCATGAGCGCGATATACGGAAAATCGCCATTCAATCGGATGCCGCCAGTGGGGTGGTTAAACAGAGCCTGATTGGTCCGGAGCAGGGCTGGGAAGGTTGGGTCATGCGGATGTTCACCCTTCAGAAGGACGGTTATACTCCACGGCATTCCCATGCCTGGCCTCACATCAATTATGTTGTGAATGGACGGGGAGTCCTTTTCCTGGAGGGACAGGAGTATCAGGTGGAAAAAGGATCCGTAGCCTACGTTCCCGGTAACGCGCTGCATCAGTTCTCGAATCGTGGGGAAGAAGATTTGGCCTTTCTATGCATCGTCCCCGACGAAGGCGACAAGTAATCATGGAGTCCAGGTCAAAGCAGCCAAACATTATCGACCTTACCTATAAGGTCAATCAATCACCCGATAGGGGCTGAAAGTGAATCATGACATTACAGCAATTGAGGTACATCATAAAAATCGTGGAGTGCGGTTCAATTACCGAAGCCGCCAGACAGCTTTTCCTTTCGCAGCCCAGCCTTTCAAATGCGGTGCGAGAGCTGGAAACTGAGCTGGGGATAGAGATCTTTTATCGGAATGCCAAAGGAATTTCGCTGACCGTTGACGGCACGGAATTTTTATCCTATGCCCGCCAGGTTGTGGAGCAGACCGAACTTTTGGAACAGCGTTATTTGGGGAAAAAGCCTTCCAAACAGCTGTGCTCCGTGTCTACTCAGCATTACGCCTTCGCGGTCAACGCCTTCGTTAATCTGCTCCTGGCACTGGATGTTGAGGAGTATGAATTTACCCTTCGTGAAACCCGGACCTATGAAATCATCGAAGATGTGAAGAACCTGCGCAGCGAACTGGGCATTATCTATCTAAGCGACTTTAATAAAAAAGTGCTTCACAAGCTGTTGAAGGACAACCACCTGGCTTTTAGTCCTTTGTTTGAAGCTAAACCCCATGTCTTTATAAGTTCCGTGCACCCCTTGGCTGGAAAAGCCCGGGTAGCCCTTGAAGAATTGGATGACTTTCCTTTCCTGGCCTTCGAACAGGGGGAATACAACTCCTTTTACTTTTCGGAAGAGATCTTGAGTACGGTTCCCCGCAAGAAAACTATTCATGTCAGTGACCGTGCCACTTTGTTCAATCTTCTGATCGGATTGAACGGATATACCATCAGCACCGGTTTTCTGAACAGTGATTTAAACGGTGAAAACATCGTTTCCGTGCCCCTGGAAACCGAGGAGAGAATGCTGGTGGGATGGATTGCCAACGAAAAGGCCCATCTGAGTTCCATTGCGGTGGATTATATCGCCGAATTAAGACGCTTGATTGCCGATTACGGGCATGTCGTATTATCTTAGACCCGGTGGGCTTTCTCTTAGGCGGCCAGCAGAGAACTGATGGCCGTATATATTTTTTGCGCGATGTAGGGATTGTTCATGGTATATAGGTGGATTCCATCCACGCCCTCCGCCATAAGGTCAACAATCTGGTCAACAGCGTAGGCAATCCCCGCGTCCCTCATAGCGGCAGGATTATTTTCATATTTTTCCATGATGGTCACAAACTTCTTTGGAAGCTCCACTCCGCAAAGCGATACCATTCTTTCGATCTGTTTTTTGTTGACCACCGGCATAATGCCTGCTTCAATGGGCACATTGATGCCGGCGACGGCGGCTCGTTCGCGAAATGAATAAAAATGGCGGTTGTCAAAGAACAGCTGGGTGATCAGCTGGTCGGTTCCGGCATCCACCTTGATTTTTAGATTGCGGATATCCTCGTCCATACTCCGGCTTTCGTTATGTCCCTCCGGATAACAAGCTCCGATAATGTTAAAGTCACCGTTTTCCTTAATAAAGGTCACCAGTTCGCTGGCATAACGAAAATCCTGCTTTGGGGGGTATTCGGGATTTATATCACCGCGCAGGGCCAGAATGTTTTCCACCCCAGTCTGCCGGAATCCCGCAAGCATTTCCAACACATCGATTTTGGTCAGATTGATACCGGGGAGATGGGCAACGCTTTCAATCCCATATTGGTTTTTGATTGCGGAAGCAATTTCCAGGGTTGCGGTGTTGGCTTCAGTGCCCCCCGCACCGTAGGTTACGCTGATGAAGTCGGGATCTATTCCTTTCAAGCCGTCCAGAGTATTGTAGATTATGTTGATCGGCGCCGTCCGCCGGGGAGGAAAAACCTCCAGTGACAGCACCTTTTTAG
Organism: uncultured Syntrophothermus sp.; assembly: GCA_964506825.1. Taxonomy (GTDB): domain Bacteria; phylum Bacillota; class Syntrophomonadia; order Syntrophomonadales; family DTU052; genus JAAYDA01. The sequence goes on along the minus strand of CAZDND010000013.1, from coordinate 8,200 downwards.
TTTTAAAGATTTCCGAGGTTCTCATGGCGGCCAACTCCTTGAAGATAATTTTGTCCTGGAAACGGAAGCGATCTGGCGGTTTCCGGCTGAACGTCGGGGTGTTATTCGGGATCAGTTCAACATTACATGTGCGATGTTTAGACGATAACATGAGAATCGTCCCATAATGTAATACTTGATATGTATGCCGAATCATAGGGAAAAGCTATGGAAAAACAAAGACGCTGCCGTCGGTTTAATTTTTCAGATTGGTTCACAAGGGCACTTGATCTTCGTAAATGGTAACCGCAAGTAGGGACCTAACCATACCAACATGCTCTCCGAGAGCCACAAAAATGGCGCTTAATAGGTGATTCCAAGCTCCGGTTCACTGAATTGCTCAAAATCCATCCCAGGATGTCTCCCCATAGGGGCTGCGTTTTATGGTTATAGACATATGTCGGAAATGGAGTATAATCATAAATGACATATGTCTAAAATCATGGGGAGGTGATTGTATGCCGGGAAGGGATGGAAACGGTCCAATGGGGAGCGGATGGAATTCGCGGCGAGCAGCTGGGGTATGTCGTCAGGCAAACGCGTTCGGCTATGGTGCCCGAGGCGGCAGGATGGGCATGGGAAGAGGAATGGGCAATTGTCTTGTGTTGAATTCGGCTCCCAGTGAAAACCTCAAGTCGATGCTGATCCAAGAGCAGCAACAACTGCAGAAGCGCCTTGAGTTTATCGTCTATCAGCTCGAAAGAATGTAGCGATGAGCAGAATCGGCGGGGGACGCACCGGTTGGTTCTGCTGATATTGAGGTGATGATAATATGGCAAGACCTAGAAAATGGAGAAAGGTGTGCGGATTACCTGAATGCAGCCGGTTCGGACCACTGAATGTCCCGGCAAATAAGGGGAATTTCATCACCATGAGTATCGACGAATATGAAACCATACGCTTGATTGATCTGGAAGGATTTACCCAGGAGGAGTGCGCCCAACAAATGCATATTGCCCGCACCACGGTTCAGGGGATTTATGATGTGGCGAGAAAAATTCTGGCCGAGGCTTTAGTACATGGCCGGGAATTAAGGGTTGAGGGCGGAGATTATAAGCTTTGTGACGGCCTGGAAACATCATGCGGACGGGGCGGATGCCGAAGACATAGGTTCGCTGAAGAAGTCAAATCGAACAGAATAGACATGAAGGAGAAGATTCAATGAAAATAGCTATACCAGTAGATGACAATTCCGTGGATACCAAGGTATGTATATCCTTTGGGAGAGCTCCATATTTTCTTATTTATGATACAGTAAACCAGGAAAAATTGTATGTGGAAAATAGTGCTGCAAATAGCCAGGGAGGCGCCGGAATCAAGGCCGCCCAAGTGGTGGTTGACCATCAGGTGGAAGCCTTGCTGACGCCCAGGTGCGGTGAGAACGCTGCAGAAGTGATTAAAGCCGCTGGCATAAGAATATACAAGACGATCGGTACCTCGGTTCAGGAAAACATAAGATCTTTGGAGGAAGGGGACCTATCATTGCTGCAAGATATTCATCCGGGGTTTCATGGGCACGGAGGATAATAGGAATGAAGGTGAGGGGTCGGACTAGTGAAAATTACAGTGCTGGTGGAAAACACATCAACCTCGGATGATTTCATGGCGGAACCAGGCTTGAGCCTGTACATCGAAACCAAAGGTCATAAACTTTTATTTGATGCCGGGATTAGTGATCATTTTATTGGCAATGCGGAAAAAATGGGTATTGACCTCGCTGCTGTTGATACCGTAGTTCTTTCACACGGGCATTATGATCATGGAGGCGGGCTAAAGGCGTTTTTTAACATAAATTCCAAGGCTCCTGTGTACATAACCCCCAAGGCCTTTGATAAGCATTTCGTAAATCTACCCAGCGGAGATAAGGTATATATCGGTTTGGACCCAAAGCTGATTTCTGAAGAACGATTCATAGTCGTGGGAGATGGTTTGAAGATTGATGATGAACTGGAATTGTTCAGTAATGTCCAGGGCAAGAAGTTTTGGCCGTCAGGAAACCAAGACCTCCTTATGATGGCTGAAAACGAAATGGTTAACGATGATTTCGTCCATGAACAGAACCTGGTGATCAAGGAGGATGGAAAAAGCTTGCTGTTGGCCGGATGCGCCCATAATGGAATTGTGAACATTGTAGAGCATTACCAGGGCCTGTACCAAGGATTTCCCGACTGCGTTCTGGGAGGATTCCATCTATACAACCCTTCCCGGAACTTATCTGAATCTGCCGCAGTGTTATTTGAGATAGCCGAATATCTGAAAACCACCGGGGCAAAATTTTACACCGGCCACTGCACTGGGATCGAGCCCTATAACTACCTGAAGGATAATATGGGGGAACAAATCGACTATATGGCAGTGGGGAGTCATTTCACTATTTAAAGAAAGAAGAGGAGTCATTGTAATGAGCGAAAATTGTGATCAGGTATGCAGCAGCTGCGGTGATGAATGCGAAGAAAGAAAAGAGCCGAAAACCGATTTTACAGCCAAACCTCATGAACTTAGCAGCATCAAAAAAGTAATAGGGGTAGTAAGCGGCAAGGGTGGAGTGGGAAAGTCATTGGTAACCTCCATGTTGGCGGTCACCATGAGACGGAGAGGCCATAATGTGGCTATATTGGATGCTGACGTAACCGGACCGTCGATTCCTAAAGCATTTGGCCTCCACGAGATGGCCAAGGGGAGCGGTTATGGATTGTTTCCCGTTAAGAGCGCCACCGGTATAGACATTATGTCCTTAAACCTGCTGCTGGCAGATGAAACCGATCCGGTAGTTTGGAGAGGACCGATAATTGCCGGTACCGTCAAACAATTTTGGACGGATGTAATCTGGACGGATATCGATTATATGTTCATTGATATGCCCCCGGGTACGGGAGACGTTGCCCTGACAGTATTCCAGTCCATTCGAGTAGACGGCATAATCATCGTGGCTTCTCCTCAGGAACTGGTCTCTATGATCGTGTCCAAAGCGATCAAGATGGCCAAAATGATGAACGTTCCCATAATTGGGGTAATTGAAAACATGGCGTATTTCAAATGCCCGGATTGTGAGAAGGAACACAAAATATTCGGCGATAGTCACATCAACGAAATTTGCCAGAAGTACGATATCCAAACCCTGGCCAGCTTACCCATCGATACCCGGCTGGCAGACGCCAGCGATAGGGGTGAAATCGAGAAGTTTGAGGGCACCTGGTTTGACAAAGTTGCCAACATATTGGAAAGAAAAACCGAACAGGATGAAGCGGGAGGGTTTAAATTGAAAATTGCCGTAGCCAGTGAAAACCAGCAAGTAACCGAGCATTTTGGACATTGTGTGAACTTTAACATCTATGATTCTGTAAACGATACCATCGTAAAAAAGACCTCGATACCCAACCCGGGGCATAAACCTGGGTTCCTGCCCAACTTCCTGAACGACATGGGCGTCAATGTGATTATTTCAGGTGGAATGGGCGGAGGCGCCGTTGATATTTTCAACGAAAAAGGGATCGAAGTAATCGTTGGAGCCAGGGGAGATGCAGAGATGGCAGCAGTGCAATATTTGCAAGGGAAACTGCAATCTACAGGTTCTGTTTGTCATGAGCATCAGCACCATGATGAGTGTGGAGCCTAGAAAGACAACGATTATATGTCGATCGAGAGCCTGAAGAAAAGTGAATGATTTTGGCCATGGCGGCCGGAGATTAATCCCGGTCGCCCCTTGTCAAAGTGCCGGATATCTGAAGCAAATTGGCGTTGAAAGGAGGAAATCCAGCAGGTTGGAGGGAACAGGAAGGATAACTCGATCAACTGTTAAAAAAACGGAAATGAGGTGATTGGTATCTACGAACTTAAGTTTAACAAGGACATCTGCAGCAGCTGCGAAACTCTGGATTGCCTGATGAAATGCCAGTATATGGAATTTGATCTGGAGAAAGCCCGCATCGAAAGAGACAAGCTTAAC
>CAZDND010000013.1:0-4205 GCA_964506825.1 uncultured Syntrophothermus sp. | reverse complement strand
CTCTTTCGTCCTGCATGATTGCGTTACCTGTTATGCCTGCAATGAACACTGCCAATTGGGCAACTATCCGTTTTATCAGATTGTCGATCTCCAGGAGGAAAAGGGGATTTGGCCAGCCCCCAAGCCCATAGTCCACCAACAGGTAAAAATGTTTGCCCCCCGGGGGAACTACCAACCCCAGGAGATCTCAGGAATACCCTTCGATATGTGTCTGTTCCCGGATTTTAAAGACAATGTTGACGGTAAGTTATTCGCCGGCACTACCCAAATGAGTGGCAGGGACCTGTTCTGTAACCTGGTATATCTCCATTTTGCCAAAGGATCGGTAATTAAGGAACGTGTTCCGGAAGTAATCCAGAATTTTGCCCGTTCCGGGGTCAAAGAATTGGTGTGTTTTCATGATGAATGTTATGCAACCTATGAATCCTGGGCGCCAGCTTATGGAATCGAGGTACCCTTTAAACCCATCCACCTTTTTGAATACCTTCTGAAACAGCTGAGAGAGAATGAGTCGTCCATTCGGAAGCTGGGAATCAAGATCGTATATCAAAGGCCATGTTCATCCACTCTCACTCCGCCTAAAGAACCCCTTTTGGATGAGATTTTCGAATTAATAGGAGTTGACCGCGTGCCCCGCAAATATGACCGGAAAACTCACCTGTGCTGCGGAGCCATTATGAGGTCTTCAGGACGGGAAGAGCTTGCTGATGAGATCAATAAGAAAAACATCGATGACATGTTGGAAACCGGAGCCAAGGTGTGCGTTTTCAACTGCCAGGGTTGCTATGCAACCATGGGGGAAATGGTATACAAAGCAGGTTTAAAACCAATATTGATCAGCGACCTGTGCCGAATGGCTCTGGGTGAGAAGATCTAAATTAGGGGGTGAAACGGTGAACCATATTTATGAGGTTCTGCAGGAAATTGTGGGACCGGGGTTTGTATCCAACAGCCAGGAAGATCTCTACTTATATTCCCGTGATCCTGGAACCATGGATCCCAGCTTTCCTGACTATGTGGTTATGCCCAAATCCACAGAGGAAGTTCAAAAAATTATGCTGCTGGCCAACCAGGAAAAAATCCCAGTGGTTCCACAGGGAGGGGGATTGGTGCTCTCCGGATTGACTATTCCCTTACAGGGAGGCATCGTGCTGGATACCAAGCGTATGAACCGGATCATCGAGGTCAACACCGCCAGCCGGTATGTAATCCTTGAAGCTGGCTGTTCGCAGGGTCTTCTTCAAGCCTATTTGGAAGAAAACCATCCGGATTTGCGCCATTCGATTCCCGACTCCCCGCCTATATCAACCGTTGGAGGCAACGTAAGTATTCATGGTTCAGGCCATCTATCTCAAGCTTATGGATTCCATTCAGATATGGTTAATGGATTGGAAGTTGTGTTGCCATCCGGCGAAATCTGCTCCATAGGATCATGTTCGGTTTCTCCATATTGGTTTGCACGGGCACCTCTGCCCGACCTGGCGGGCCTTTTCCTGGGATGGTTCGGCACTACCGGGGTCATGACCAAAATTTCTCTTAAGCTATACCCCCAGAAGAAAATGAAAGACGTCATGATGTTTGTTACCGAGAACGCTGATTACATCCCGGATATAATTTGCCGGGTGACCGAAACCGAAATGGCAGAAGATATCACGGTTAGCATGGCTCCCAAACCAGCCATGATGGATGGATTCCAGTTGACCAGCATAGCGATATTGGGTAATAGCCAGATGGAGTTGGATTTCAAATTTAAGATGATCCGCCAGGCCCTGACCAGTTATATCGACAGCAAAGAGGGCGGGCTCATGTTTATGCCCTCGGGCATGAAGAAGGGTTTTCTGGAGACCCCCCAGCGTACTCCAGCCAAATTCGCCGATATAAAGAAAGGTGGCGGCTTCGAATACGTGGGATCGATAATGCCGGTAGAAAAATTCCCCGAAGCTTGCCAGGCGGGCTTCGATGTGGCGGATCGATGCGGCACCAGCTATTCGTTCACCGCCCGCATTATCGGGCGATCCCACTGCATGATGTTTTCCTACTCTTATGCCTTCAACCGAGCCGACAAATCCGACATGGACAGAGCCAAGCACGCCCTGCATGAGACTAATGTAGCTGTACTGGAGATGGGGGGCATTCCCTGGAAGTCAGAGTATCCTGCCCAGAAACTGATCATGGAGAAGATGGACCCTAACACCCTGCAGCTAATCAAGCAGGTCAAACAAATGCTGGATCCCAACGGGATAATGAATCCTGGGAACTGGGAGGTGAAGTAGATGGAATACGCGGATATCGTCCATCGCTGTTTCAGGTGCGGCTACTGCAAATTTACCAGTGATCTCCAGGATTTTAACTGCCCCACCTATCAGAAATACCGGTTTGAAAGTTTTTCTCCCGGGGGGAGAATGTGGCTGATATATGCCTGGCAGAATAAAGAGATAGAGTGGACCGAAAACCTGGCTAAAATAATGTATTCCTGCGCTACCTGCAATAATTGTGTGGAAGAGTGCATCATGAAATTCAATATCTATCTAAGCGATATTATCATTGCTGCCAGGGGAGAGATGGTTGAGCAGGGAATGGTTCCCCCTGCCGTCAGAGACTACCTGAAAAACATTCGGATTTCCGGAAACCCCTACAAAGCACCATCAGAAGAACGCTCCCAATGGGCCAAGAGTGTTGGTATCCCGAACTATACCGGTCAGGATTATCTGTATTATGTTGGATGCGAAGGTTCTTACGACGAGCGCGGGCAACAAATAGCAGCTGCGTTGGGAAACCTGTTTATGACGTCCAGCTTATCAGTGGGAATTCTCGGCAGCGAGGAAATTTCTGACGGCAATGAAGTGAGAGCTCTGGGGGAAAGCGGATTGTTTGAGGATTTGGCCCGCAGGAATATCGAACATTATGACCGGATCGGGGTCGAAAAGATCGTCGCCTTGTCGCCCCATGCCTTCAACGCCATGAAGAAATATTATCCTGACTATGGAGCGGAGTATGAAGTCTCCCATTATACTCAATTGCTCTGGAATCTCATAAAATCCAAAAAGCTGGTTCCAGGAAGACTGGATGTTAAAGTTACCTACCATGACCCATGTTACCTGGGACGCCACAACGGAGAATACGAAGTCCCTCGCCAGGTGCTGAAGGCGATTCCCGGGTTGGAATTGCTGGAAATGAAAAGAAACCGCAAGGACTCACTGTGCTGTGGTGGCGGTGGAGGCAATTTCTATACTGATATCATGGGCAGCGGACCCGACAGCCCGGCTCAGGTCAGGGTCAGGGAAGCAGCAGCCACGGGTGCCGAAGTCCTGGCCGTGTCCTGCCCTAGCTGTGCGAAGATGTTGGAAGATGCCATTAAGGACGCAGGGCTGTCAGACACTATCAGGGTCAGGGATATTGCGGAACTGGTCAAAGAATCATTGGTCAACAAGTTTTGAGGAAACCCTTAACCATCAAGGGGCCAGCCATTTTCGCTGCCAGATTTAAACCCGATGATCTGAAAAATGCCAGCCCAGGCCGTATCTGCATGTTGGATTACATTTTAAGGTCCGGTCATCTGATCCGGACCCCCTTGGGCGGCAAATAGCCCATCGAATACATGGCCAGATAAAAAAATCCTGCTTTCCATAATTTTGGTTAGCAGGATTTTTCGCCGGGTTGAACAAACCCAAGGAGAAAGAATCCTCATCATTGCCGCTGAAGGACAGACCACGATTACTTATTGGTGTTAACGCCCAGCAGCTGGTAAAGGGGGCAAATGCCCAAAAAAGCAGTCCCTGCCATTGCAATCGCCATTATCCAGAAAAGCCAGGAAACCTTAATGGCTAAAACGACCATTAGGACGGCCAACACATAACGGATAATCTTATCTTTCGATCCCACATTCTTTTGCATGCCTGCACCTCCAATTCCCATTTAATGCCTATTATCATTATAGTTCTTTGGGCCTTTTAAGAACAGCTAGTCCACCGGCACCAAATCAAAAGTCCCGATCGCGTCAAGATACTTTGGGTTTTCAGAATCGAGAAACTCCCTTTGGTTGTTTTGAAGGTATCAAGAAGTCCGGATAGATCTTAGGAACTTGGAAGTCATGGTTTTGTGCCCCGTGTTCAGTATTGCCAGATTCCCAAAGGTTTCATGTGATGGTGCTAAGTTGCGTTTAATTTTGATTGCCCAATCCATCTGGTTTCTTCTGGCTTCCTTCA
>CAZDND010000012.1:11539-18667 GCA_964506825.1 uncultured Syntrophothermus sp. | reverse complement strand
TTGTTTTGCCCGGCTTCATAAAGAACAGCTTGAACATAAACCGGGCAGTTTCTTCCGCCAAGCCCGCCGAAAAGCCAATCAAGACCCCGGCGGCTAATGGATACAAAACCATATACATGGAAAAATCAAGATTCGACTGCATCCAGTTTAGAAGGGGAATTCTGATGAGTGGCTGGGATATCATGAAGCACAGGCCTCCCAGCATCAGCCAGAAAAGATACCTGAACATTGGATTTCCCTTCATTTCTCCACCTCTCCATACCAACCGGCTATGATTCCCCATCTGATGTCAACCTTACAAGGCAAAAGAACCGTCCCCATGCCTCGTTTCTAGAGAATCTTCTGCACCCGGCCCACCAAGCCATTTTCAAGTCGAACCTTGATACCGTGCGGATGGGTGGGGGATTTTGTCAGGAGGTCCTTAACAATCCCCGGGGTTATTTTTCCGGTACGTTGATCCTGTTTTAAAACTACCATGACCTGGGTTCCTGGTTTGAGGTCAGCCCGCCTGTTAGGGTTCATGTTTAATCTCCAATGTTTGGCTATATCTCTATTATAGACCTTTTGCCTTTTACCGTGGGCTGTGGTCATGTGGGGGCTGCCTGACCTGCTGTCTGGGCACGTTCAGGAGTCCCCGACTTTAGAAGCGCATATCCTGCCCCTCTTAGGCCCATGACCTGCAGGGAAGCCGCGACTTAATATCGACGGCCCAACATCCTTTTAGGCGAATTTCTCTCCCAGGAAATCCTGAATAGACCTTTTGGTCTCCAATGGTTTCTCCAGCATCAGGACATGCCCCGCTCCAGGTATAATCCTGAGCACCGAACCGGGAATATTTTGTTCCATAAACTGCGATATCCTCACGGGAGTCATCTTGTCCTTGTCACCCACCAAAATCAGGACCGGCAAAGCCAGTGATCCCAGCTGTTCGGTAACATCATAATTATTGCAGGCATTGAAGTCCGTATAAAGGTATTGTTGAGGAACCTTATTTATTTCCTTCAACTCGGATTCCAGCAATTCGGCTGGTGCATCCGGCCCATAGGATATTCTCAGGAACCCAGTATCAAAGGTCCCCTGAGCCAGCTGCTCCAGCATCTGCTGATTGCACGGCATCCGGGCTCCGGATCCCAATAGTACCAGACCGTCCACGAGCTGGGGATAGCTCAGGGCCGCCTGCAGAGAGATGCTGCCTCCCATGGATTGCCCCACCAAGATCACGGGCCGCGGCAGACTGACGGTCTCTGCAAATTCCTTGACTACTCCGGCGTAATCGGCGATCCTCTCCAGGGGTTGGCCTGTCGATTCTCCATGACCCGGCAGGTCTATGGCCACCAGGTTCCATCCCGCCATACCATCCTCCATGATTTTTGACCACTTCTGGCTGTTGCCGCCGGCTCCATGGATAAATATGAGGGTTCCACCTCCACCGGAAGCCATCATCTGATAGTAAACCCGACCCGATTTCAAATCAATATAGGCCATAATACTCCCACCTTTTGGTCAATTACATAATTTTAGTCGGTCGTTGATGTGTCGGCCTTACTTGGCCACCCCCACACTTTCTGACATATGCAACCGCTCACCATACCGAAGATCCAGAGATATCTCCCCAGAATAACTAGCAGACCCCGGTCGACATACGCCTGAAGTCTATAACAAAATCTCCAGATCGCTGGTCGGAAATGCCTGGCAGGCATGGACGTAGCCGTACTTACGGTCGCTCATCCGTACCAGAGCTGTTTCCGGCTCGAAAACCGTTCCGCTGAGAATTTTTATCCGGCAGTAGCTGCATTCTCCGCAGCGGCACGACGATGGAACCTTCAAGCCGGCATCCTCAAGGGTCTTCAGCAAGGTTTCCCCAGCCTTGGCCTTCAGGCTCTTCCCAGCGGCTTTCACCGTAAATACCTGATCCGGCTTCAACCCGGGAGGCCATGCCGGATTCTTGGAAGGATCCTCATTCAGGCCGGATGCTTCCTGCCTGATTTTACGGCTCGGTACGCCAAAGCCGGCCAGAATCTTGTTTATGGAATCGTACATTGCCTGGGGTCCGCAGAGATAAAACATGGTAATTTCATCGAAGACAACGGCTTCGGCCAGCAGTTCAGCAGTTATCATGCCGGTCTTCCCCAGATATCCTTCTGAAGCCTTTTCCACCACCGGCATAAAGTTGAATCGAGTGTTTTTCGAAGCCAATTCATGCAGTTCTCCAGCGAAGGCCATTTCCTCCTGGGAACGGGCTCCATAGACCAACGTGATCTCCCGGTCCAGCCCAGCCTGACAGACCTCCCGGATCATGCTCATAAAAGGGGTAATGCCAATACCACCAGCGATCATGCACAGCTTTTTACCGTGAAATACCGGGTTATAAACGAACTTGCCCTCTGGCCCTCCGCTAGTTATGATCTCGCCAGTTTTCATCCCGATCAATTTGCTGGACACCAGACCGTCCGGGATCTTACGTACCGTCAGATCATAATACGCCCTCTGGCGGGGAGAAGAGGAAATGCTGTAAGGTCTGGTAGTATGTGCCTCACCGAAGGACAGCTTCAGACTCAGGTACTGCCCGGCCTGGAACGAGGGCAGCTGGCCGCCGGACGCATCTGCTAAACGAAGAGTCTTCACTTCCGGAGTCTCTTTAATAACGTCAACAATTTTGAGCTGCAGCTGGCCGGGATGCAGATTGGCTACTAAATTGGCAGTGCGTCCCTTCTGCTCGGCCTGGTAATCATGCCCATATTTTTCGCAAACCTCGATTTCCTGCTGGATGAGTTGATATCCGTCTATATATTGGCGATAATCCATTGCTACATCCCCCCTTTGGACATCTGCCGCAGTGCCGCCTGGGCCGCTTTGACGCCCGACATCATGGTCGGTTGGAAACCGCAGGTGCCCACCCAGGTGCCTGCAAAGTACAAGCCCTCGATGGACGAGCGATTGGGCAGGAAAGGAGGATTATCCTTAATGTTCTGGTCAAAACCGTAAAAGGCTCCTCCCGGATGGTTCAGATAGCGCATGAAGGTCAGAGGTGTGGCGATTTCCATTTCTTCGATATGACCTCTCAATCCCGGATAAAGGGTTTCCACTTTTTCCAGGACCTCGGCTGCCCGCTGGTATTTGACCTCCTGATACTGCTCCGGAGGGATACCCAGCCAGGCGTCGGCATAGGAAAGCGTGACGATAGCCATTTGGGTGCAGCCGGGAGGCGAATATCTATGGTCATCAAGTGTATAGCAGGATATGACCATATCGCAGTCCCCCGCCTCTATGGAATGGGCATTCGCAAAACTCTCCTCCATATCGTCAGTCTGGTAGAATATCGTCATGGGATCCCGGATACCCAGTTCCTCGGGAGTGGCATCCAGCCCCAGATAGACAACGAAACCCGAAGTGCCCATATCTCTGGCGCCCAGACTCTTCATGTCGGCATCCGGTACCTGAGAAGGATCATCAATCAGGTTTACATATGTCTCGATGGTAGAAGCATTGGAGATTACAATAGCCGCGGTGAGTATCTCGCCTCCAGCCGTCTCCACCCCGATAACCCGGCCGTTTTCCACCAGGATCCGGGCAGCCGGGGTGTTAAAGCGCACTTCCCCGCCATACTGGATGAATTTGTTGACGAAGGCGTTCGACATGGTTTGGGAACCACCGATCATATGATAAGGCTTCTCCGCCTGGTAAATATAGGTCAGGCCCGCCATCAGCGCGAAGGGCAGTCTGGAGGGCTTCATTCCCATATAGGTCCAATACATGTTCAGCGACAGCTTCAGCAGGGGGTCTTTAAAAAATTCGTCCAGGACTTCCTCCGCGGTTTTGCCCGCATACTTCAGATAAAGAGCATATTCCTCCCGCTTGCTCTGGTCAAATTCCTTCTCCGTCGTGATTTTATACTCCTGGTAGGCATATCGGTAACAGGTCTGGATATAGTCTGCAATGGCTTCCTTCTCTTCCGGATATTTTTCCTGCAGAACCGCAATGACTTCCTTCCGGTCGGTGCTGAGCCTCAGATCCAGGTGGCCTGGATACACCACCCGATACAGCTGGTGCATCTCCACCCACTCGATCTCGTCCTCGACTTCCCATCTTCTCATGAACTGGCGCAAGGGCCCTGGTTTTTCACGGCTGCCCATACCGCTGAGCTGGTGCAAGGCAACCTCGAACTCAAAACGTCCCCGGCGGAAAGAGGTTCCGCATCCCCCGGGAATATTGTGGCGTTCCAGGAGCAGCACCTTCTTATCTTTCATGGCCAGCGACAGAGCCGCGGTCATTCCGCCATTGCCGGCCCCGATTACTATCGCATCGTATGATGCCATATAAACTCCCCTTTCACCATCGTTCTCCAGACATGATGGGGACTCACCCGCCCGGCAGGGTTCATCAGGCTGCGGTTAGGCAGCCGTAATGAGATAATCCCTGTCCATTAAGGGCAGCCCTAGCGCCCGAACGATCTATCAGGTATTAATTGCCGTCTCAGCGGCCCTTGAAGACCGGTTTTCTCTTTTCAAAGAAGGCCGCGATGGCTTCCTTCTGATCCTCAGTCCCGCAGCAATAGGTGGTCTGGGCCTGTTCAAAGAGGAGACCGGCCCTTACACTGCTCTCGGCTGCCAGATTGATGCCTTTTTTGGCGAATTTGATGGCTACTGGCGGCAGATCCGCCATCTTGTTGGCATATTTCATGGCGGTTTTCATCAGGTCCTCAGGCTCGGTGACAACCTCTACCAACCCGATGGATTTGGCTTCAGCGGCATCGATCTCGTCGCAGGCCATGATCATACGCTTAGCCTGGCCGGCACCAATCAGCTTGGTCATGCGAGTGGTTCCACCCATATCCGGGGCCAAGCCGAAGCGGACCTCGGGAATAGAAAAGCGGGCGTTGGTGGACGCTATCCGGATATCACAGGCCAGGATCCACTCCACGGCTGAGCCGTAGCAGAGCCCCTGGATAGCCGCCACTACCGGTACCTGGAAATCCTCCCATATGCTATATACGGTTTGGGCCCAGGGTGCGGTATTCATTACTTGTTCCGAATTGAAGGTGTTTAATTGTTTCAGGTCGATACCGGCTGAAAAATGTTCGCCCTTGGCGCTGATTACAACCGCGCCGAGGTTTTCCATGGCTGATATCTCCTGGGCCGCCTGAAGAATTTCCACCCAGACATCCGGACCCATGGTGTTGAAATACTCAGCGCGGTTTATGGTCACCGTCGCTATTTTACCCTCTTTGCCAATCAGTAGGTGCTTATATTCTGCCATTCATATTGCCTCCCGTAATTTAATTTCTTAAGATGCCTCGGTTTGGATCATTTGCCATCTCTCAACCTAAATTCCGTTGGGTCCTAGAACCGTTCCAGATTGCGCTGGAAGATTTCTTTAGCCTCTGCAACCATGCGTTCCAGCAGTACTTGACAGGAAACCACATCATTCACCAGACCCACGGACTGTCCCACCATCAGAGCCGCGCTTTCCACATCTCCATTTTCCCAGGCAGCAGCCGAACGATAACCGGACATGAGCGGGATGATCTCTTGGGCGCCGCCCTCCCTTGCCTCTATAGCCAGGATTTCCTCGACCAGTCGATTTTTTAGGGCGCGTCCCTGCATACCAATAGTTTTACAGATGAGAGTCGTATCCTGTTCCTGCCGATCGATCATTTCCTGGTAGATGTTGGGGTGCACCTGACATTCGGTGGTGTTAATAAACCGGGTAGCCATCATTACTCCATCTGCTCCCAGGGCTAAAGCCGCCGCAAAGGTGCGTCCATCAGCTATGCCCCCGGTGGTAATCACCGGGATCTTAACTGATTCCGCTATTCTTGGAGTCAGCACCATGGTTGTCACGTCGTCATTCAAAGGATGTCCGCCTTCTTCAATGCCGGCGGCCAATATGGCGTCATACCCAATTTTTTCTATATTAAGGGCATGGCGTACAGCTCCCACCTTATGCATGATCTTGACGCCTGCCTCATGGACCATATCGATGTATTCCACCGCTGGTTTGCCAGACACTTCGATGGCGGTTACCTTTTCTTCGCAGCATACCCTGAAGTAATCAGCATAAGTCTCTGGTTTGATGCGCACTGAAGGCAGCAGGGTTATGTTGACGCCGATAGGCTTGTCGGTAAGGGTCCGGGTTTCCCGCAGAGCGGCCCGCAATTCTTCTCCCGTATTGTAGTTGCCGGCAGTTATATTACCCAAGCCCCCGGCGTTGGAAATTGCGGCGCATAGCTGGGGTTTGGCGAGCCACATCATGCCCCCGCAGATGATGGGATACTTGATACCAAACAATTCGGTAATTCTGGTCTTCATTCAAGAAACCTCCTTTCTATGCTTTGTGGATTATTAATCTGTTTCCGGGTCGCGGTATGCAAACCACTCTTAATGGATTCCCTCAATGCTTGCCGCGTTCCCCTCCTTTCCTGTTCTCAATTCCGCCAATAAATTTTCATGCCAATTGGTCAGGAAGGCATAGAATTCAAGTCCGTATCGCATGGTGTAGGCTTGGAATTCATCTGATGTCCTGCCCACTCCCTGGCTGATTGCCTCCAGACGTTCGCTGCTGGACCGTATTTGCTCCAGATGCTGTTCCAGAATGGTGATCAGCTTCTCCCGAGGTATATTATGAGCAAAGAAAATCCGCACCAGCATATCGTACTTGATGGATAATGGTTTCAACGGTTCATCAAGCCAGTTCAAAAATTGACTGCGCCCGTCCGCAGTCAGAGAATACACTTTCTGATAGCGGCCCTTGCGGACTTCTTCCCGAGACTCTACCATTCCCCCAAGTTCCAGTTTCTTCAGCGTGGGATACAAACCTCCATAATTCACGTTGGAAAAGAAAGAAGTACTGTTATTCATCATTTTCTTGATCTCATAACCGGTTTGATCACCAAATGTGAGGCATCCCATCACAATGTTATCCAGCACTCCCACCGTCACCCCAAAATCTATATATCGATTTTATATATATTATATTTAGATATTTCATAGGGGTCAATGCTTTCCCGCCAACCTAAATCTGCACTTAATATGTACCCGATATTCTATCTGCCTCATCGAGGGGCTTGGGATCCTTACCATCAAAAGTACGAACAAAGGACCCGCCAAATCAGGCGGGTCCTTCCTTTAT
>CAZDND010000012.1:5983-11529 GCA_964506825.1 uncultured Syntrophothermus sp. | reverse complement strand
TCGCGTTTTCAGCACAAAACTGCTCTCACTGTAAAGGTGTCGGTGTTCCCGATAAACTCCGGAAATCCTATGATCATCTCACGGGAGCATCCATATCATGGATAAAAGCCAACCAGCAGAGGTTTCTGCGGTTGGCTTGATGCTCTAAATCCTGGTTGCCTGGAGCTTGTCCATCACCGCTTCTGCTTCCGTGACAGTGCGGTCAACGACTTCCTGAATACTGGGAATATCTTTGATGCCGCCAACATTCTGCCCGGCAAAGAGGATGCCTTCTTCCACATCGCCTTTAGTGATGGCCATCAAGTGCCTGCGGGCTCCAACGGCCTGCCGGGCCATAATCCAAGGCATGTAGCCCTCATCCTCTTTACCCAACATTTTGAAGCTCATGCCGATAAATTGAGGGTATGACAGCCCCATCTGTTCCTTGACTTCCTTAGCTCCCTTGAAGGCCTCGAACAGTGGAAAGCCTTTCTTCATCATCGCCTGCGCCGCTTTGGTCTTCAGAACCCTGCCGTCCATGCCATCGAAAACGTTGCTGTACAGGGTATCCTGCTCGGATGCGTTTACAACCAGCTGTTTGTAGTTATCATGGACATTGCTCTCTTTGGTTACAATAAACCTGGTTCCCATCGAAACGCCATCTGCTCCCAGGGCCAGGGCTGCAGCCAGTCCCCGGCCGTCATAAATACCACCGGCCGCGATCAAGGGGATGTTGACCAAGCTGGCAACCACCGGGATCAGGACCATGGAGGTGGCAGCGTCACCATGAGCGGCCGCTTCGTGACCGGTTATGACCAAAGCGTCGCAGCCGAGCTTGGCTGCATTAGCCGCATGCTTGGCTATAGCTATAGTGCCGACGACCTTACCGCCATAAGCATGCACCTGGTCGATAAACCAGGGCTTGCCCAGCGAATAATTGATTACCGGCACCTTTTCTTCGATAGATACCTGGATGTTTTCCTTGGCATTGGCACCGATCAGGATTTGGTTGATCCCAAAGGGTTTATCAGTCAACTCACGGGTCTCCCTGATCAATTTGCGGGTTTCCTCAGGGGTAGCACGCGCGATGGCCAAAATGCCCAGACCGCCTGCATTGCTCACTGCTGCCACCAGGTCCGGTTCCGTGATCCAGTTCATTCCTGCCAGCATGATGGGGTGTTTGATTCCAAATAGTTCGGTCATCCGTGTTTTAAGCATAAATACGTTCCTCCCGCTCCAGTAATATTAGTACGCTGTTGTTATAATAACATTTTATCTTCCCTACTAATCAAGCCCATGCAATAAAAATCCATATGGTGCCGGGAACCATTCCCTGCCAAACATTATCAATCAGGGACTATCATGACTTTGATACAATTATCCAGCCTGTTTTGGAATACCCGATATCCCTCCAGAATATTGCTGAGCGGATATTGATGGGTAATAAGTGAAGTCAAATCCAATTTTTTATATTCGATCAACCTCATAAGATGCTCCATTTCATGCATTGATGTGTAACCGGAAACCATAGTCAGATTATTAAAGAACATCCGCCCCATGTTGAGTTCAACTTTCCAGGGGCTGATCCCAATCACCGAGATAATTCCGCCCTTAGCCGTACAAGCCAGGCAGTTGTTGATAGTCTCTGGGAAAGCGGCGGCGTCTACGGCCACCTGAACCCCCACTCCATTGGTTATTTTTCTTATTTCTTTGGCCGCATCGCATGACGAAGCGTTGATTACGTGGGTAGCTCCCAATTTAAGACCCGCTTCGAGGCGGTAGTCCTCCAGGTCGACCAGAATGATCCTCGCCGGCGAGAACAGCTTGGCGCAGGCCACAGTACACAACCCTACGGGACCAGCACCAAATATGGCGATATCTTCCCCAGGCTGGGGTTTGCCGTTGCTGACGCCGATGTACCCGGTGGATAATATGTCGCCCACAAAAAGAGCTTCTTGGTCCGTGACCGAATCAGGGATGCTAACCAGGGAGTTATCGGCGAAAGGCATTCGAACATACTCTGCCTGAATGCCGGGCAGGTCGCCTTTAATCTTGCCATGACCGAACAGGGTATTGTATTCGCAGGCGTACAAGCGTCCTGCTTTGCACTGGCTGCAGACACCGCAGGTGATCCCAGCGGGTATGACTACCCGGTCTCCCGGCTTGCATTTGGTGACCAGGCTGCCTACTTCTTCAACCACGCCTACCCCCTCATGGCCGATAATAAAATTGTCATTAGGGTAAAGAGGCACTTCACCGGTTATGAAATGGATATCACTGCCGCAAATCGAAGCAGCTGTTACTCTGACAATGATATCGGTAGGTTTCTCAATAACTGGTTTCTTGGTTTCCTCCAGGGATAAGGACAGATCCTCACGTAAAAAAAGCGCTTTGATTATTCAACACCTCCAATATTCTCTTGTACTGTATCCGTTCTTATTGCTGGTCAGGTCTACGGAAATGGTTATATGAACTCGAACCAAGTTGGATTTAATTCTTAGAAATCATTATAGCTATAATTTAACCGCCGGGCGGCATGGAATCCCTCATGAATTGCATCCATGATTTTACGGGGAGATAAGGCATCTCCAACCACGATCATTTCAGCATTAATACCAATCAGCTCTTGTGCCAGGGTGTTCTCAGACTGGTAACCTACTGCCATGACAACTGCATCCGCCGCAATTTTATGTTCCCCAGCCTTAGTATGGTATACTACGGAATTGGGCGTAATTTCGGTTACAGTGGCACCAGTAACGAAGGAGATGCCCGTATTCGATATTCTCTTCTGAAAATCAAGCCTAAGCATAAAGCCCATATCTTTAGCGATGCCCCTGGACATTTCCAAAACCGTTACCTCTTTGTCCCTGCTCCAGAGCAGTTCGGCAATTTCCGCACCCACGGTTCCTCCGCCGACAATTACTACTTTTTTCTTATCACCGATGGACGGTCGGCTCAATACTTCCTTAACCGAAAAAACACGTTTGTCTTCCGCTCCTGGTATTTTCAACTCGATTGGTCGGGCGCCGGTGGCTATAACCACTGCATCCGGCCCCAGGTTTTCGATGTATTTCCTATCAACCCAGGTATTCAAACGAACATCGACCCCGAGTACCTTCATCTGGGTACGATAGTAGTCCACCAGTCCACTTAGCTCTTCCTTGTAAGGTGGAATCGAAGCATAAATAACCTCGCCTCCCAAGGCATCGCTTTTTTCACAAAGGATTACTTTATGCCCCTGAAGGGCTGCTACCCGGGCGGCTTCGGTTCCAGCCGGCCCACCGCCTACTATGAGTACAGTTTTTTTGTGCTCCGCTTTTTCGATCCGATACTCCTTCTCAAATCCCACCTGAGCATTAACCGCACACTTTAAACGGTTGGATACCGATAACTCGTCCAGGCAGGAATTGCAGGCAAGACAAGTCCGGATTTCCTTGGTACGTCCGGTCATAGCTTTCCTGGGAAAATATGGATCCGCAAGCAGCGGCCTGCCAAGCAGCACAATATCACATACTTCCTCTTGTAGAAGCCTTTCCGCCAGTTCTGGGTTGTTGATTCTTTGGCCCAACATAACCTTGGTTGTTGAAAGTGCTGATTTGAGCATCTTGCCAAATGGTGCAAAAACCGCCCTAGGGATCGCCATGGTGGGTATGAAATAAGAATAGGTTTCTGCTACTCCGGGGTGGATCCTAATAGCATGGACTCCATTTTCTTCCAGGGCCACGGCCATCTTGACTCCCTCTTGCGGAGTAATACCGCCAGGTACGGCGTCATCCATCGGCAGGTCAAAGAAAATAGGAAAGTCTTTGCCGATTTTAGCTCGTGTTCGTTTAATAATCTCCAGGGGAAACCGCATGCGATTTTCAAAGCTGCCGCCCCATGCATCAGATCGTTTGTTGGTGTAGGGTGACATGAATTCGCCAATAAGATATCCTCCACCATCTAAATCAATGGCGTCAAAGCCGGCGGCCTTAGCCCGAACAGCTGCAGAAACAAATGATTGGATGGCGTATTCTATATCTTCTAAGGTCATTTCTATTGCATCTGGATATGGAATAAAACCTAACATCGAAGTGGACATGGCCGATGGAGCCAGTGGGGGTTTGCCGCCCCTCTTTGCCGACGTAGTCTGCCGTCCGGCGTGATATAATTGGATGCATGTTTTAGCGCCTTCATTATGCATTGCGCTGGTAAAATGGGCGAATCCTGATATAAGTTCGTCATCGTCCAAATAGGGCAATGGAGCGCTGGTACTGTGTTGGTGCTCTCGGTCCACCGCCACTGCCGATGAGAATATTAGACCGGCTCCACCCTTGGCCCGTTCAACAAAATAGTCAGTCTCCCGGTCGGTAGGACATCCGTTTATCGTCCCAAACCCCGTAGTGATAGGCGGAAATGCCATCCGGTTTTTTATGGTCATCTTGCCAATAGAAATCGGGTCAAATAGCATAACAACATACCTTCCCAATCGTATTCATCGAGTCTTCTGGACCTTAGCATGTTTTCGCCCGTCTTTGTTATATAGCCTGCCGACATGGTCCAGCGCGAAAATTTATCCATACATTTTGCCAGGTTATTTCATCCAGGTCGAAATGTCCAATGGATTGTCGGTATAGCCGGGATTACCGTCCAGTAGATTGCTCCACCATTTTCTTATAAAAGGCAGGGCTTGGGGATGGGTGTGTATTACAAAAACTCCATCTTCCATAGCTTTAATGGCTATATCTACACATTCATCCACCGGTATACCCCCTCCAACCAGTCGTTTGCCAGCACGCATTAGTTTTACTTGACTTCGGCTTTTCTTAAGCTCGATCCCTTCATCATCCAATCCATACTGCGGGGGGCGGTAATCCTCCGTATCTCCGAAGTTAGTTGCCACAAAACCAGGACAAAGGCAATGCACTTTAACTTTCGACCCTTGATCACGTAATTGCCACTCCAGGGATTGGGAAATCGATAATCCGGCCACTTTGCTGGCGGCATAGGGCTGCATTCCCTGCAATGGCACCAGTGCCGCAATGGACAGGGTGTTTATGATATGGCATTCTCTATCCTGTTCTACCATACGCTTCACAAAAGTCTTGGCGGCATATACCATAGAGAAGGTGTCAGCTGCAAACACCCAATCGAAGTCCTTCATATATGCTTCGGTTACCTCACCACTGGCAGAAACCCCGGCACAGTTGAACAAGTAATCGACACATCCGCAGATATCAAAGCTAATGTCTGCAAATTTTTGCATGTCCTCCAAAAAGGTGACATCAATTTTCGTGGCAACCACCTCTGCACCTTGGGCTCTAAGCTGCTCCGCCACTTCCATTAAGCCGGCTTCGTTCAAATCAGCCAGGGATAACCGCGCACCCATTTCCGCGAATCTATGGGCAAAACATCTGCCAATGCCACTGGCGGCCCCTGAAATGGCAACAACCTTGCCCACGTAATCAGCCACTAGTATTTCTCCTTTCCAACATGCATATACTTCAAGAGAATAAATATCCAGACCTGAGAATATAGCGATGACTGATGTTAATCGGTCTCAGAAGACACAGGCAATGAATCGTTAC
>CAZDND010000012.1:0-5973 GCA_964506825.1 uncultured Syntrophothermus sp. | reverse complement strand
TGATACTATGGAATATATTGGTTCTAATTTTTGTCTAAAAATCATTAATCCATTAGGCCTTATTAATCCCTGCCTTGCTGCCTGATCCGTTTCCTTTTCGGCAACACAGTCTAAGTAAAACCATCAATCTGCCCGATATCAACCCTGCGGGCTTATGGTCATATACTTGGGATCTTCGTTAGTCATTACATCCAGGATTTGTCTGCAAAGGCGCCTTTTCATTTCGACCATGTTGACTCTCGATTTATTGAAGGTCTTGGCATAAGCCACCGCTTCCGCAATAGTCTGGTCATAATCCGCACATGCCTTAGTGATGACATGATTGTCAAGCATTTCCTCCGCAGTAACCCGGTCCCCGGACAGTACCAGTCGGTGGAAGAAATGATGGGGCATGATGCGTCTCATCCATGCCAGCATAGAAGGAACGAATTGAATGCCTAGATCGATCTCCGGCAGGCAGAAATAACCCCGGTCGGCTCTCATGAACCTGAAG
Source organism: uncultured Syntrophothermus sp. (assembly GCA_964506825.1). Taxonomy (GTDB): domain Bacteria; phylum Bacillota; class Syntrophomonadia; order Syntrophomonadales; family DTU052; genus JAAYDA01. The sequence continues at coordinate 5,480 of CAZDND010000012.1, read as the reverse complement.
TCGCACGCTCCGGCCAGCATGGCTCCGTTACCGAAGGCATGGCCCGTAATCGCTGCGATAGTTGGGACGGGAGCCAACATCATAGCCTTGAAGACTTCATGGTTCGTGTAAATCCATTTGCTGATGATTTCGAGGTCCTTGCGGGCCTGGGCCTGGGCAACCCACTGAACGTCAACCCCCTGGCTGAAGCTCTTGGGGTCACTGGAGGTAACAACTATTGCCTTGATATCTTCATCTGCAATAATTTCCTCATAGACGGACATCATCGTTTCAGCCCATTCGAGATTCTGCCTGTTTTCGCCGTTATTCATAATGATTATGCCCACAGTCCCATCTTTTTTCCACTCTACGATAGCCATTTCTATATCCTCCCTTTATTCGAAATCCTTGAACCAACCTGCTGCCAAAGAGTTCGGTCCGCCATGTCCAAACCATAATACGGCACCTACCTCTCCAGTAATAATAATATGCTGTTGTTGAAGAATATTCTATCGTCTTTAGGTAAATGACCCCAAAATGCCGCCCTTGCCGTAGAGAATCTCCAACCACCAACGCCCGCAGTTTCAAAGAGACCTTGGCTATCTGCGCCGAAAATATCGATTCCCATCTCTTGGGTAAGAAAAGCCTGCTTCTCGGCCCAGATGGCCCGAAAGCAGGCTTGGTCTTCATTCTCTGGAGGCCGTCCCGGGAGTTGGCCTCCATATTTACCATAACCCATGAATTCCTGAGTTAGGGATAGTCTGCACCCCAATTCGGTTAAAAGAATAACTTGGCAAGGCTGAGAATGCCCTGTTTCCAGGGGACCCGGTGGGAGACCCCGGATTTGTTCTTAAACTCCTCCTGGTGTTCCAGATACCATTCATAGTTTCTCAGCAAGGCATCTTGATTCGAATAAATCGGACGCCATCCCAGCCGCACCTTGGCCTTCTCAATGGATACAAACGAGTCCTCGGCCGCGGTTTCATAGATCCATTTATAGAGCGGCGAAAGGTGCAGGGCTTCCAAAAATCGCAGCGTCCATATAATGGGTGCCTTGGGGAACCCCACGATTTTTTTCCCGTATCCGGCCCGATCCAATACCGCCTGGAAATCCTGTCTCATGGTGGTGAACTCTTCCGCCCCAATATTGAAAACATCATTGACGAGGTCTCCTTCCAGAGTCGCACATAAGTATATGGCCTCGCACAGATCATAAACATCCAACAGTTGGTAGCGATTATTACCGTTGCCAATCATGGGGAAACCCCGGCCATCCTGAGCCCAGTCATATAACAAGACAAAGGCTCCCAGCCGTTCCGGACCAATAAAGGATTTGGGGCGCAGGATCGGCACGATCATTCCCTGCTCGCGGAACTTTGCGCAGACGAATTCCGCTTCGATTTTCGCAATCCCATAGGGCCCCACCCCGATCAGTTGGTCGGTTTCCACCAAAGGATGATGGTCCGGGATACCATAAACTGCGGTTGATGAAATTTGGATAACCCGGTTGATGCAGTTATCGAAGGCGGCGATCAGTACATTACGACTGCCATCAATGTCGGTTGAACGAATATCTTCCTCTGAATACAAGGGCAGCGCGGCTGCGCAGTGGATCACGATGTCGCTGCCGGCCATGGCATCGCGCATGATATCCAGATGCCGGATATCCTCCTTGATAACCTCAACCCGCGGGTCGTTCTTTTCCGGATATTCGTATTCCTCGGCAAAATCATAAGATACCACCGTATGTCCCTTTTCCAGCAGGTAACGGGTCAGATTGATTCCGAGGAACCCGGCTCCCCCGGTTATGAAATATTTTGCCATCTTGATTCTCCCTAATCTGTTGTACTTACCTATTGATGCCTCGATTTTTACCATATCATATGTAATCGCCGGGTGTCGAATCACCAGCCTCCCTTGGGACCACGGTACTTAGCCGGTTAGGTGACTTCCGGCATCGGTTCCTCAGCAGTATATTTGTCCGATACAACCTTATCATTCGGAGAGGTTTGAGGCTCAGTCCTGCGGTCCTTAAGAAAAGAACAGAGCAGCAAAGCGATGACACTCATGGCAGTAGCCAGCAGGAAGCAGTCGCCAATAGCGCTGGAAGCCGACATCAGAGTGATTTTCTGGTTGATTAGTGCCAGATAGACAGAGTTAACTGAGGCTGATGAAAGGCCATTGCTTACAGCTATACCCTGCAGAGTATCCTGTACCTGAAGGCTGGAATTACTGTTGAGATTGACCGCCTGGGCCAGTTCGGAGTAATGAAACAGCTTGCGGCTCTGCAAAACGGAAGTAAATATCGCGATGCCAAACGATCCCGCCACCTGACGGATCACATTACTCAGCGCTGAAGCTCTTCCGATCAAGTGGAGGGGGACTGTATTCATGCCAGCCGTAGCTGCCGGCATATTTATCATCCCCATGCTGGCTCCGCGGACAGTCAGCAGGATTACGATAGCCGACAAGGGGGTCAGGAGGTTGAAGCCATGCATCATGTAGGTGGTGATGGTGAATATTGTCATCCCGATTATAGAGATTCCCCTTGCACCGTATTGATCAAAAATCCGTCCGGCTATGGGCATCATCAACCCGGCCACTATGGAAGCCGGCAAAGTTATCATCCCCGCCTGCATGGCAGAATAACCCCGTATACTCTGCATGAAAACCGGCATAAGGTAGATAACTCCAAACATGCCGATGGAGACTATGGAGGTGATGATAATGGACAGGGTGAAGATAAAGTTCTTGAAGAGCCGCAGCTCCAATATTGGTTCTGGATGATGAAGCTCCACGAATATGAAGATGGTAAGCATTACTATAGACACAAAAATCATACCTACGATAAATGGTGATGACCAGCCTATGGTATGACCTTTACTCAATGCCATCAGCAGGCAGAAAAGACCGGTTGAGGAAAGGAAAATGCCCCATTTGTCAATAATCTTGCCCTTGATCATTTCCGACTCGCGAAGGTTCCTGACCGCCATGAGAATGTTGAATATACCGATCGGTACATTGATGTAGAAAATCATTCTCCAACTGACATACTCCACCAGATAACCGCCCAGGGTGGGGCCGATGGCGGGGGCTGCCATGGATGAGATGCCGAATATCCCCATCACCAAGCCGATTTTCTCCCGGGGTATCACTTTATAAATGATGGCCATACCGATGGGCGACATTAACCCCCCGCCCAGGGCCTGCATTACCCGGAAAGCAATCAAGCTGTTAACACTCCACGCAAGGCCGCATAGTATGGATCCGACCGTAAAAATGCCCATGGCGCTAACGAAGACGCGTTTATACCCGAACCGGTCCCCCAGGTAACCGGAAACCGGCATTATTACTCCCAGTGCCAGCATATAGCCGATCAAGACCCATTGGATGGAATCCTGGGTAGCCCCCAAAACCACCATCATCTTAGGGATGGCAACATTTACAACGCTGGCGTTCAGGAAAGCCATGAAGCTGCCAAGGATGACAACCACGATCTGACCCCATTCAACATCCTGGCTGGGCGCTTCCCGGTTGATATCCATGCGGGTTTGCTCCTCGATATCTATTTCGTATGGATCTTGACTACTGCTGACATACCGGGCTTAAGCAGGGTTCCACCACTATCGATCCTTATCTTGACCGGAATGCGCTGGGCCACTTTAGTGAAGCTGCCGGAGCTGGATTCGGTGGAAAACAATGCGAAAGTAGACTGGGATACATCGCCGACTTCAAAAACCTTCCCCTGGAAGATTTTACCCGGATACGCATCCAGGCTGACCTCTGCGGTCTGGTTCACCTTGATCCGGTCAATTTTCTTTTCCTCGATATTGACATTGATCCAGGTATTATTCAGGTTGCTCATGGTCAGGAGGGTCTGACCAGCCATGACATTTTCACCCACTGAAACCGGGACGCGCAGGATAGTGCCATCAATATCGGCTATTATGCGGCTATTTTCCTGAGTAAGCTTAGCATTGTCAAACAGCGCCTGGGCCTGTTCGATCTGGGCCCGGTAAACCCCGGCGGCTGAATTGTTCAATGAATCCATGACAATTTGAGATGCTTGCACACTGGCCTTCCCCGCCTCCACATTGGCAGCGGCTACCTCGACATTGGCTTGCGCTTTGCTGTAGTTGGATTCAGCGGTATTCATAGCCTCCTGGGAAATGCCTCCTGATGCAAACAGTGCTTTGCTGGTCTCCCACTGGCGCCGGGCATCATCCAAAGCAACCTGGGCCGATCTCAGACTGGCTTGGTTGGCATCCAGTCCAGCCTGGGATTTTTTTACCGCCGCGCCAGCGGCTTTAACATCATCAGGCAATTTATTGTAGTTGGCCTGAGCCACATGCAAGGCTGCTTGGGCCTGCTGCACATTTATCCTGTATTGACTGTCATCCAGCGTGACCAGGATCTGCCCCGCTTTGATTTCCTGGCCTTCCTGCACGTCGATTCCGGTTATCCTGCCGGAAACCCTGGAACTGACATCCGCCAAGTCTCCGGCGACCTTGGCATTTTCCGTCTTCACCGTCGATGCCAGGGCTGTCGCCCACCAGATGCCAAATCCGGCCGCAATCAATATCCCTAAGGATAAAACCGCGATTACCGTTTTTTGCTTTTTCGATTTAATTCCATCCAAATCAATATCTCCTTCACTATTTAGTCCCCGGGCATCACGCTTTTTAATATGATTGACTTCAGCATCTCTATGTCTTTAGCCTGGTCTCGAAGTTCAGGTTTCATTAAAAGGCTGGGCATGCACACTCCTTTAATAATGCTGATAGTAAACCAAGTCAGATATTCCGGATCAGCCTCGGCGAATATCCCCTCCTGAATTCCTTTCTGCATCAGATGCAGCAGGTGGGCTGAATTGTCCATCACCGCCCGCCTGACTTCCTCCCGCAGGTTCTCACTGATCGAGTTGGATTTGGTCTTCTGGATGTAGGTGAATAAGTGGCTGTGATATCCTAGCAAATATAGGTATTGGAAGGGAATCGACATCTCCAGGGCAACCCGAGCATCTGATTCTTCCCGGGATATTTGCTGTAACTGCCCAGACAGCTGCTCCAGTGCGTTAATGATGATCGCGGCCAGGATCTCCTCCTTGCTTTCGAAGAACGAGTATATGGTGCTCTTACCAAAACCGGCCGCTTTGGAGATGTCCTCGATGGTAACCACTTCATAGGGTTTTTCCCGAAACAACTGGTCGGCGGTTTCTATTATCAGGCCTCGCTTGAAGGCCTGTACTTTCAAATTCGCTGCCATTGACCCGCCCTTCCCGGACTGCCTAGTCCACTATGGAACGATAAATTCTGGATCATTGTAGTACTTAAATCTCCGCCCTGTCAAGAGTCTGCCGGCCGAGTACAACAAGGCAAGGGAAGGCAAGGGGACGGTTCTTTTGCCTTGCTCAGGCAAGGCAAAAGAACCGTCCGAGACCACTGAAAAAGTACCCTTTTTAAACGGCCTCGGCGTGAGCATTGGTCCAATATGGTGGTTAA
>CAZDND010000011.1:17986-19080 GCA_964506825.1 uncultured Syntrophothermus sp. | reverse complement strand
TAACCTCAACATCGTCTATCTTGGCCTGCTTACCAGGCGGCAAAAATGTAGGGTTTGGCTGGTCTGCATGAATATGCGGGTCGCCTTCTATGTCATCGCTGAGGATATAATGAACATCCTGACCTGGCTTCCGCCAACCAAAAATCTCCGGGTTATAGTGGTCACCATGGCTGTGGCTGACGAAGACATAAGTTTTGTCAGCCTGCAGCCTAATTTGCCCCCGATAAAAATCAAAGACAAAAGCGCGATCATCGATTTCGACCATTACTCCGCTATGATATAAGTAAGTTATCTCAATATCTCGTCTGTCCATAATCCGCGCCTCTTTCATTATATCAAACAAGGGGACGGTTCTCTTGTTTGAATGGATAATCCTGAGTCATCAGCAACTATCGATTGATGGCCGGAAATTATTGCAATAATCGATAGCTGTTCAGGTAATCATCAGCAATACATGAAGGGTCTGATCTGACTGCGACGATGGAGCCCGGCTAAGGGAAGTATCCCACCGCTTTGTTTCTTGATTGGCTTAAATTTTCCCAAGGAAGTTACCGGTCGGAGGGATACCCATTAGAAAGAACTCCCGACCCCGAATACATGTTACCCGAGTAACCAAATTCTCTTTCTCTATCAAATTTAGGTTACTGTCGGTAATTAGTCAATTCAAACAAGAGAACCGTCCCCTTGTTTGAAAAGGGATGGTGTATTGAAAGACGATGCTATTTGCATTATCCTAGTATTGGAAACATAAAGAAATGTCAATGTTCTGGATATAGTTCAGCTTTCTACAGGAACCAGACAATCTAATTGGAATAGAGGAGTACCTTATGGAGAATGACAAGAAGATCGCCGTCCTAATCGATGCCGACAATGTATCCGACAAATATATCAAATACATCTTTGATGAAATTTCCAATCATGGAACCCCTACCTATAAAAGAATTTATGGGGACTGGACCAAACCCCAGCTGGCATCCTGGAAGAATGTGCTGCTCAACTATTCGATCACCCCGATCCAGCAGTATAGCTATACCACCGGCAAGAATGCTACGGATGCGGCCCTGATCATTGATGCGATGGATATTCTTTATTCC
>CAZDND010000011.1:4135-17976 GCA_964506825.1 uncultured Syntrophothermus sp. | reverse complement strand
GTTTCCAGCGACAGTGATTTCACCAAGCTGGCAGCTCGCCTGAGAGAGGCGGGCATGTATGTAGTAGGTATGGGAGAAAAGAAAACCCCCAAGCCTTTTATCGCCGCCTGTGAAAAGTTCAAATATCTTGAGGTATTAGCAGATTTACCGGCGGTTGCCCCGGAGCTCAAAGCCGGCGGTAAGGTCGAAAAGAAAGAGGCTCCCAAGGAAGGGATGGCCAATATCGACGAGCTGATCGAATCCATTAAGACGATTGTGGCTGATTGCTCCGATGAAGATGGCTGGGCATTTTTGGGTGAGGTTGGAACCAGAATCAGTAAACGCTATCCGGATTTTGATACCAGAAACTACGGACACGCAAAGCTGACGCCTCTGATTGCTTCATTCAAACAGTTTGACATCCAGGCGCGCAAAACCAATGCTCCCAACGTCATCCATTATTATGTAAGAAACCAGGCGGTTGCCAAAAAGAGCTGATCCTAACGATTTTGGATACTGTCTTAAGGCCGATTATGAGCATAGCGTAAAATATTGCACCAAACAAAGGGATCTTGCAAGAACAGATCCCTTTTATGTTGGGGTTTTTTCCAGATCTGTGCCAATGATTTCGTCAGAATACAGAACGAAATGAATATTTTGGCGGGTTCATAAGCTAATGTGGGGGCCCAAAAAGGCCCCCACAAGGATTACAACTCCTTTGGTTGGGCTATGAAGCAGGGGTACTTCAACCTGCGATGCTGCTTGATATTTTACTGCCCAAGGGGCGCTGGATTCACCTGGCCGTCATACGTAGGTTATCAACCGATTGCTTTTACTCACCTGAGATACTTATTTTTTTTGGCCACAAAGGTCAGTTCATCGCGAAAATCAGGATGAGCGATGGATATCAAGGAAGCTGCCCGCTTTCTCAAGCTTTGTCCTTTGATCAGGACTGCTCCGTATTCAGTTACGACCCAGTGAACATCGGTTCGGGGGGTAGTGACAAAACTGTTGGGATATAGCTCAGGGACAATCTTGGATCTCCGGACTCCCTGCTTGTCCACAAAGCTGGATTCCAGACAGATGAATGATTTGCCGCCTTTGGACCTCCACGCACCCTGAACAAAATCCAGCTGTCCACCGGTGGAAGAAAACTGTAAGGGGCCGATGGCCTCCGAGGCGCATTGACCGGTAAGATCGATCTGCAGGGTTGCATTTACAGATATCATGTTGTCGTTCTGGGCAATATTGTAGGGATTGTTTACCAGCCCGCACCCGTGCATTTCCACCAAGGGATTTTCGTGAACAAAATCAAAGAGTCTCCGGGTGCCATTGGCGAAGGCGGCTATCCACTTGTAGGGCATAAAAGTTTTACGGGTACTGGTGATAACCCCGGCTTGGTAAAGGTCAAGAAATACCTCGGGAATAACCTCGGAGTGTACCCCAAGTTCATGTTTATCAATCAACGCTCTTCCCACCGCACTGGGAATCCCGCCGACTCCTAGCTGCAGGGTTGCCCCATCGGGAACCATTTCGGCCACATATTGACCAATCATTGCCCATTCAGGTCTGCTGGGGGGGTCCGGCACCTCAGTAAGCGGCATATCACATTCTGTGATCACGTCAACTTCTGATATATGTAAATGGTTGTTCCCATAGGTCCGGGGAACATGATTATTGACTTCCACCATTAACAATCTTCTATCAGGATTTGATTTGGCCATGCCATAGCCAAAGTCCACATTAATACCGGTGCTAAAAAAACCATGTTTATCCATGGGCGAAACGCGCATGACTGAGACCTGGACTGATCGAAGTCCATTGGCTGATATGGCATCGAGGTCGCCAAAACGTACCGGGGAATGAGTATACCAACCTTCGCCAATGGCTCCGCGCTCATCACCGACGAAGAGCGAATCAACTTCCATCAGGTTCTCCAACGCCGGATTCAAGGTCGGCATGCCGGTGACCATGCTGGCTGCCAGCAAAGTGGGATATCTGAGCTTGCCTTCCAATACCCGATTAACAAGGGCCCCATATATACCCAATGGCTGTCCATTGCCGAAAGCTGAACTGATAGTCTCGTAGTCGCGGATCATGGCTGCAGCATCTTCTGGAGAAGTAAGCTTGGATCGATATAATTCCTGCCACTTTGTAGTCATCCTCTACCTCCACTTCCCATTTGCTTGGCGTGGAAACATGATGAAAGTCCCACGCTGTAATATACTATTCTAAAGTATAGGGGATGATTCCTTTCTGGATATATAAAATGTATGAAATTTTCGAAATTGGACCCAAAAGCAGCGTGGACTTGAATCGCCGGCGCAGGCATCTTGGTCAGGGTTAGGAATCCCTGACAGCAGAAGGATTGATGGGGTTGGACCCGCTGGATACGTGGATCTATTACCAATAAGCAGTCTGGAGAGGAAGACCAAATCAATAACTGATGGCCTGAAAATCCGGGGGACACGCGTTGCTTTAGCCTGATATTCCATTATAATTAGATACGTAGCTCAGCAGTGGTCGAAAAATCGGGGCGCCATATCAGGATGCCCGCGGAAGGATAAGAATATGATCAGTTTAACAAAATTGCTTTTCAACGACGAATACTTTGGCGATTCACTCAGATACAGCCAGGCTTCCAAGGGCTCATCCAACGGAGCAGCCACTGGCATGGGACCAGTTGTGGTTTGGAATTCTACCCGCACCTGCAATCTCAAGTGTATCCATTGTTATATGGACTCGGATTCCCAAAAATATCAGGGGGAATTGAGTACGGAAGAAGCCCGGAGATTTATTGATGATCTGGCTGATTTTCATGTTCCGGTGTTACTTTTCTCGGGCGGGGAACCTCTAATACGTCCGGATTTCTTTGAACTCGCCGAATACACCATCTCAAAAGGTATTCGACCCACACTGTCCACAAATGGGACATTGATTACCCGCGAGGCAGCCCAGCGGATAAAGGACCTTGGAGTTGGGTATGTGGGGATTTCACTTGATGGTTTGGAGGATGTTAACGACAAATTCCGGGGGCGAAAAGGAGCATTCCAGATGGCCATGGAGGGCATCAAGAACTGCGTGGCGGTAGGCCAACGGGTGGGATTGAGGTTTACTATCAACAGTCACAATCTGGCGGAATTGGACAATATATTTGATTTCATCGAGGAAATGAAAATCGATAGGGTGTGTTTCTATCACCTGGTATATTCCGGCCGGGGCCATCAAATGGTCGAGGAGGACGTTTCACCTCAGGAATCAAGGCAGGCTATGGAGACCATAATCCGCCGGACTATCGACTTTGAAGAGCGGGGGCTCAAAAAAGAGATCCTGACGGTTGATAACCATTGTGACGGGGTATACTTATATATTCGCGCTTTAAAGGAAGATCCCGAAAAAGCTGCGGGCATTAAGGAATTGATCAGCATGAACGGCGGCAATCGTTCCGGAATAGCCTTTGGGGAAGTGGACCCATCGGGTTATGTTCACCCAGATCAGTTTTCTCAGCATATTACCTTTGGCAATGTACGCGAACGTAAATTCGGCGATATATGGACGGATCTATCTCATCCAATTCTGGCTGGATTGAAAAACCGCCAGCCGCTTCTTAAAGGTCGCTGCGCAAGGTGCCAGTACCTGGACATCTGCAATGGTAATTTTCGGACCCGTGCCGAAGCCGTAACCGGTGATTTTTGGGAATCGGATCCAGCCTGCTACCTCACTGATGAGGAAATCGGCTTGCAATAGGTATGACCGGTTATGCCATACTAACAATTAGACCGCCAAAAACCAAGCTTCTGGCGGTCTGCTTCGTTATTTCATCTGAAAGCACCATACAATCCGGATATCACAACCGATTGCGATCAAAAGTGAGATTACTTATCATTTTTCTCCCATTCCTCGATCAACTTGGCGAATTCATCCTTCATAACGGGCAGCAGGTTGTTGGACGAACCGCAATGGAGACATCGATCGTTTTTAAATCCCTGGTCAGAACATTTTTCGGGCATGACCTGTGAACAACCATAGTTGCCGCACTCGGTACATCTGAAAACCGGGTTTTTACACGGATGGTGATTTTTATCTCCGGGACACAGCTGAATGTTGGCTTTCTCGTCATCGGTCATATCGACATGGAGTTTCTGATTTAACTGTCCGCCTCTTTTAAACAAGGGTGTCTTGAAGGTTTTGGAAGTCAATCTTGCCATAACAAACACTCCTTTCGGCAATCGGAGTTAGTTTAGTTTTATTATATATCTAATAGCGGTTCTTGTTATGATAAATTTTTGGATTAATGGCAATAGTCGAATTATTTGGGGTGATGCTCGGGATAGAAGGTTTTGAGAGTTTGGACCGTCATCCAATTTGGGTGGCAATACTGCTCGGATATAACTTCTAAGGCGGGAGGACACCTCAACCCAGTTCGAAATTTCTAAAGGGAGTGGGATGCATGAAATCTTATCGCAAGGAATTATGGTTTACCACCAAAACCCGGAGGGCCTTCGTCAACATAACATCCCAGGTGGATGAGTGTTTGAAGGAAAGCGGTATTACCGAGGGGCTCTTGCTATGCAATGCCATGCATATTACCGCGAGCGTTTTTATCAATGACAATGAATCGGGGCTTCATCGGGATTTCGAAAGATTCCTTGAGAAATTGGCTCCCGAAAAACCCCATGACCAATATGACCATAATGGATTTGAGGACAATGCCGATGCCCATCTCAAAAGAACCATCATGGGGCGGGAAACTGTGGTGGCCATAACCAATGGACGGCTTGATTTCGGACCATGGGAACAGATATTTTACGGCGAATTTGACGGTAAACGGCCCAAAAGAGTACTTGTGAAAATAATCGGGGATTGACTGTTGTGCTTTACTTCCTCCTCGGGGCCGTTCATCGAAGTCATTCGATCATGCTTTCGTTTCGGGCCATCGGTTCGTCCATGATGATGTGTTCTATAGCCAAAGGTTCGCCTTCCACAGTAATCTGAACCAGGCGAATGTAATCCAGCTCGGTCAGGGTGTTGACGATCGAGTTAATGGTCATGGACTCCCCAGCGGCTCCATGGCTGTGTTTGGTGTGCATTTCGCTGGAAAAGTCCACGTAAGCTGTCGAGTTATTGATTTGTACTCCCAGAATTCGGGCTTCGCTGGGTATTGTGGGATAGAGATCTGAACTCAACGGCCCTTTCAATAGTTCGGCAACCAGAATTTTGGCATAGGCAGCCTGGCTGATGTCCGAGGTGAAAGTTATCATACGTGACTCGCCCTTGACCGCAGTAGCTTGCTGGTTGCCAAAATACAGTACGACCGTTGCCTGCTCGGTTTCCCCTATTGGAGCAGGTTCTCCTGAACCATCAGCTGTCAGCGGGAAAGTGGTCATGAACCCTCTGGGTTCTCCGCTGGGGCCAATTAGCTCATTACCCTCCACCAGGATCTTAACCTGCTCGATCTCTTCAAACTGGGTCATGGTATTGACCAGCGATCCAACTCCCAAAATTTCTGCCATACTGCCTCCGAATTGGGCGAAATCGCGACTGACATCCACGGTTAGTTGGTTGTCCCGGAGATTTGTCCCTAATATCTTGGTGTTCGGGGATAGATTGGCGCGCAGAGCCGAAGATTCCGGGCCGTTGATCAGGGCCTGCAAAGCAACAGTGTACTTGTCGTCACCCTCCTGGTAGGTTATCATTCTGTCCTCGACGATCAACTGGTCATTGTCGGCGTTGGCGTAAAACAGCTTGATCGTTTCAGTAACGCTCTTAGGCTTATCGGGAATGACTTCATTTGCTTGGCTGCAACCTGAAAGAAGAGCAATGATTACCAAGACTGAGATGATAATAGTTGTTTTCCTGACTGACAAGCGGATCAACTCCCTTCTCATTACCAGTAATATGCAATTCGGCAGCAAAATCTTTCACGCAGAATGGATAGAGAGGCTTGTACCTCTTTTCATCTTAGAAGGGCAGCCTGCGATTCGAAGGACTCGATAGCGGAGCGGAAACTGTCCGGAATAGCAATCCCTTGGCCAGAAGATGAATCGAATCCGGCATAGATATTTTCAACTGAAACGAGGGATTTTTGATCATCTGCTCTGGTGATCAGAAAATTTGTGGTGAAACTTTTTCGGCCCAAACTGGAGATTTTCACGTAAATATCTAGAATATCATCAAATTTCGCCGGTTTCTGATACTCGAGAGTAGATTTGACCAGTGCAAAGTCAAAGCCTAGCGTTTCCATCGCAGACCAAGCTAATCCAAGATTTCGAAGATATTCGGTGACAGCTATATCGCAGTAGGTGAGATAGTGGCTATTAAATACGATCATCTGTCCATCGATTTCGGAGTACCTCACTCTTAATGTATGGCAAAAGCGGTATTGGTCGGACAACATAATTCCTCCTTCAGTTATATCAGGTCGGTTTTGTACTGGGGGTCGCCTGTACATGGGCTGAGATTTGTTCCAGGCTGCAAAAAAGGTTGGTATATATCATGCTAAACTTATAATGATTTTAATTCAACCAGCAAACACACAAGAGCAGGGTCAAGAAAAAACAGATGGCCAGTACCGATTTAAATCTGTACTGGCCATCTGTTTATGGTTTGAGAATCGATTTAGGGTTCTAAACAGCTAACTTACTTAGCTCCAGGTTGGCTTCATAATGTGAAAACTGCATGTTGAAAGCCGCCCTGCCCTGGGTTATGGAGCGGATTGAGGTCGAGTATCCGAATAGCTCCGACATGGGAACATACCCCTTGATGATTTGGGTTTTAAAACTGGTATCCATGGATTCCAGCCGGCCCCTTTTACTATTGAGATTGTTGATGATATTTCCCGTGAACTCGTCCGGAGCGGTTATTTCAAGCTTCATGATCGGTTCGAGAAGTTGCGGACCTGCCTTTTTAATCGCATCCCTGACCGCCATTTGACCTGCCATTTTAAAGGCCATTTCCGAAGAGTCTACTTCATGGAATGAGCCGTCCAATATGGTGATTTTGATATTCACCAATGGGAAACCCTTGATTGGACCTTCCAGCAAGGCTTCTTTGGCGCCAGCTTCGATGGCATTAAAGTATTCGCGAGGAATGGCTCCTCCAACAATCTTGAATTCTACGCTTGATTCCTCGGCGGGCTCTACGGCGAGCTTGACATGACCATATTGTCCGTGTCCGCCAGTTTGTTTTACGAAGCGGCATTCTCCGTTGGCAGCCCGCGAGATGGCTTCCTTATAAGCAACCTGTGGTTTGCCGAGGGTAGCATCAATTTTAAACTCTCTCAGCAGCCGTTCGGTAATGATCTCCAAATGTAGTTCACCCATGCCGGAAATCAGGGTTTGACCTGTATCCTGGTTGACCGAAGCTCTGAATGTAGGATCTTCGGTAGAAAGTTTCGCCAGGGCTTCAGATATCCGGGTATGGTCAGCCTTGTTTTTCGGCTCAATGGCAATGGAAATAACGGGCTCCGGAAATTCAATGTTTTCCAGCAGAACCGGATTGTCTTCCGACGAAAGGGTATCTCCGGTGGAAACGTTTTTCAGACCGATAATAGCGGCAATGTCGCCGGCTTTTATCGTGGGTATTTCCTCACGATGGTCGGCATGCATACGCAGCAGGCGGCCGATATGTTCTTTGCGGCCTTTGTTGACATGATAAACATAGCTTCCCGAATTTAATTGTCCGGAATATACTCTGACAAAGGCCAGCTTTCCTACATGGCGGTCGGTGATTATCTTGAATACCAAACCAGTGAAGTTGGCTTTATCATCAGGTGCGACTATCACGCTCTCGCCAGTGGCGATGGAGGTAGCCTCAATCTCGGGAACATCCAAGGGGGAGGGCAGAAAATCGATGACAGCGTCAAGGAGCAGCTGGACTCCCACATTTCGGTAGGAGCTGCCGCAAAGCACAGGCACAACCTGGCCGGCAATAGTTGCGTTGCGCAGTGAGTGCATGATCATTTCGTTGGAAACCGGCAGATTTTCGGCAAAAAGATCCAGGATTGCTTCATCTTCTGCGGCCAGGCTTTCCACCAGCATTTGGCGGAACAGGACGGCATCATCCTGCATTTCCGCGGGAATGGGGCCGTTGACCATATTGATTCCCATGTTGCCAGTAAAAGTAACATAGGTTTGGTTGATTATATCTACCACTCCCTGAAGGCCATGTTCAGTGATGTGCGGTATGGTGACCAAAACAGGATTGGCTCCCAGGACACGTTCAATCTGATCGGTGACCCGGCGATAATCGGCTCCGATGGCATCCATTTTATTGATATAGGCTATCCGGGGCACCCTGTATTTGTCAGCCTGGCGCCAAACCGTCTCTGATTGCGGCTCCACACCGCCTTTACCACAGAAGATGACCACTGCTCCGTCCAAGACCCGCAGACTGCGTTCCACCTCGGCGGTAAAGTCCACGTGGCCGGGAGTATCGACAATATTGATAGTAACGTTCTTCCAGGTACAGGTAGTAGCGGCTGAAGTAATGGTGATGCCGCGCTCCCTCTCCTGGGGGAGGTAATCCATTACACTTGCTCCATCGTGGGTTTCTCCAATTTTATAGGTTTCACCTGTGTAATACAGGATTCTTTCGGATGTTGTGGTTTTGCCCGCGTCTATATGGGCGATAATCCCAATGTTTCTCATGTTCCTCATTTGACCGACCTGCCTTTATTTAATTATTAATGAGCGCATCCAAACCAAAATGTTACACTATTTTTGTAACAATGTCAAAGGAATTAGCCGGGAAGGTGACATTTGTCAAGGTGTTGTCAGCCCAGGCATCAATACATTGACCAGGATGCCTCACTCGTGTGCCCAGAAGTTACACCAGGGGGGATCATCAGTCAGAGAAGAATTGATAAAATGGGCAGGAAGCTAAATATAGATGATCTAACCGATGCTTTACATTTCCAGTGGATAAGTATATTTTGATGACGAGACGGATTGTTCAACGGAATTTCGCTGCAACTCAGAACAAGGGGTGAATTATGGAACTGCGGGTAGGGACTTATAATATCCGGCATGGTCTCGGTATGGATGGCAGAGTTGATTTGGAGAGGGTAGGTCGGGTAATCAGAGAAATGGAATTAGACGTAATTGGTTTACAGGAAGTGGACCGATTTTGGAAGCGCAGCTGCTGGGAGGATCAGGCCGCGGAGCTGGCCAAGATGACCGGAATGGATCATTGCTTTGGACCAGCCATGCAGCGTGGAACCTCCCAATATGGTAATGCCGTCTTGAGCAGGTACAACATCTGCAGTTGGGAGGCACTGCGCATGCCGAGCCTTAGAGAGAGCCGGGGCTTCTTGCATACGATTATTGATGCGGGAGGGAATCGGTTTGCCTTCTGCAATACTCATCTGGGATTAAGCCGGGGTGAACGCATGGATCATATCCGTCGGATCATCTTGCCAGCCTTGGGAATGGGACCAGTGGTGCTGGCCGGGGACTTCAACAGTCGTCCTGAATCGCCGGAAGTGATGTTGTTGGGCCAGCACCTTCATGATTCCCTGCCCCCGGTGGGGTTCCCGACCTTTCCGGCTGACTTTCCCCGTGACCGCATTGATTACGTTATGTATTCCAGGGGCTTTGAGTTGGTGTCCGCCGAGGTTGTGCAACAGCAGGCCTCTGACCATCATCCGCTGTTGGTGTCTATAAAAATTGTCTGAACGGCCGGATATGTGCGGTCTAAAGAATTCTGCTGAATCCTGCTGCAAGGGTGTAATCTGTCGCCGAAAGGGGAAAAATGGTACAATAACAGGGGTTCTAGGGTTGGCAAAAGTTTTCGGCAAAATGACATATTAATGTAGCGAACTGCACAGTTGGTTCGGCAAGTTTGAAGTGTGGAAGGTGTTTAAAAAATCAACTAAGCCGTCCAAACCTGATCCTTTCCCCACAAGTTTACAGGAGGTACCAACTATTGTTTGAAGCAGTATTATTTGATTTGGATGGAACACTGCTTGATATCGATATGGATTCGTTCATCCGCAGTTATTTCAAGAAGATGAACCAGATGGCCAGGGAAAAGGGCCTGCCGGTGGAGAACCTGATCGAAAGGTTGTGGAAAGGAACTGCAGCCATGATTGATAACAAAGACCACTCGCTCACCAACGAACAGGTCTTTCGAGACTACTTTTTTTCACCTGTCGATTACCTGCCGGAAATGTATCAACCCTTTTTTGATGAATTCTACGACCAGGGATTTGATCAGTTGTCGGGCCATGCCCGATCATTCCCGCTGGCCAGGCCAGTGGTGGAGACGGCCTTCTCCCAGGGGGGGAAGATAGTGATCGCCACGCAGCCAGTCTTTCCAGAGGTGGCGATTCGGAAACGATTGGGTTGGGCCGGGCTTGGAGATTGCAAATTCGATCTGATCACTTCCCATGAACGGATGCACTTTACCAAACCGCACAAGGAATATTACCTGGAGATTGCTGATTTGCTGGGGGTAGACCCCGGACGATGTCTGATGGTCGGCAATGACGTCCGCGAGGATATGCAGGCTGTCAAGGCTGGGATGAAGACCTTTCTGGTCAAGGACCGGATGATTAATAGGGACGAGCTGCCGATTCGCGCCGATTGGCAGGGATATTTGGCAGATCTACTGGCTTTTTTTCGTGAAAATGGAATGGATGCGGACCGGTAGATTTCTTAACTGCGAAGAAGGTGGGAGGCCGGCTCGGCCGGCTGGACCGTTTGTGGATCAGGACCTGCAGCCGGTAATGATAAATTGATGGGAGAAGCAAGATGTCGGTAGAAAGAGTTCAGACATATTTGGATCAAATTGATTCCGGACTCAAGGTGATCGAATTCGGGGTTGATACCAGTACTTGTGAATTGGCAGCCCAAGCCCTGGGGGTGGAGGTAGGTCAGATTGCCAAATCGATGGTTTATAAAAGTAAAGACAATTTTCTGATGATCGTAGCAACCGGTGATGTGCGTATCGATAGTAAACTGGTAAAGAAGTTGGTCGGCGGCAAAGTCCGCATGGCAACCCCGGAAGAGACCCTCGCAGCAACCGGATGGCCAGTAGGTGGGGTCTGTCCTTTTCTATTAGCCAAGCCGATTCCCGTATTCATTGATACGAGCATTCAGAAATACGATGTGGTTTATTCGTCGGCGGGGACTGATCGTTCAGCTCTGCCCATAACCTTTGATGAGCTCCTGGAATTCACCGGGGGATCTGTGTGCTCAGTCGCCAGTTCAGGGGGTTAAGTAGTGGGCAACTTTGTTCATCTCCATACACATTCCGAATTTAGTCTTCTCGATGGGGCATCCCGGGTGAAAGGATTGGTCAGCAAGGCGGTTGCAGAGGGTATGCCGGCGCTGGCCATAACTGATCACGGGGTACTATATGCAGCTCTCGAGTTTTATAAAGAGGCTAAAAAACATAACCTAAAGCCGATTATTGGATTTGAGGCTTATATGGCTCGCCGCAGCCGATTGGACCGTATGCCGGGAGTGGATGATAAACATAATCACTTGGTTTTGCTGGCAAAGAACGAACAAGGCTATCGCAATCTTATCCAGCTTTGCAGCCGTGGTTTTTTGGAGGGCTTCTATTACAAGCCCCGTCTCGACAGGGAACTTTTGGAGAAATATCATGAAGGGCTGGTCGCCTTGAGTGCCTGTATGGCGGGTGAGATTCCGCAGCTGATATTATCCGGCAAAATTTCGGAAGCTGAAGCCGCGGCAGGATATTTCGGCGAGCTGATGGGACCAGGCAATTTTTACCTGGAAGTTCAGGACCATGGTCTGCCGGAACAACAAATCATCAATCGGGAAATGGTTGGTATCGCCAGGAAAACCGGATTACCGTTGGTGGCTACCAACGACATTCACTATTTGGAAAGAACCGATGCATTTGTCCAGGATGTACTGATGTGCATTCAGACTGGAAAGACCATCAATGACGAGAACCGAATGCGGTTTTCGGGTTCAGAGTTTTATTTCAAGACGGCTTCGGAGATGGGGCTGTTATTCCGGGAACTTCCGAAAGCGCTCAGCAGCACCGTCGAAATCGCCGAGAAATGCGACGTAAATTTCAGCTTCGACCATTTTTATCTGCCGAATTTTCCAGTACCTTCTGGGGAGACACCAGAAAGTTATCTGCGGGAACTGGTCTACCAGAAGCTGCCATCCAGGTATCCGCATGCGTCCGGACAAATAATCGAGCGAATTGATTACGAGCTCTCGGTTATCAACAGCATGGGGTTTGCAGGCTACTTTCTCATTGTGCAGGACCTGGTTAATTGGGCGCGAAAGAGCGGGATCGCGGTTGGGCCGGGACGTGGTTCGGCAGCTGGGAGTATTGTGTCTTATCTGCTATCGATTACTATGATCGATCCTTTGCCCTACGGCCTAATTTTTGAACGGTTTTTAAACCCGGAAAGAGTTTCGATGCCGGACATAGATATTGATTTTTGTTTCGAACGCCGGGACGAGGTTATCAACTATATTGTAGGCCGTTACGGTAATGATCGCGTGGCGCAAATTATCACTTTTGGCACCATGGCAGCCCGGGCAGCTATCCGGGATGTGGGACGTGCTCTTGACTATCCTTATGCCGAAGTGGACCGGGTGGCGAAACTGGTTCCTACAGAGCTGGGGGTCACCCTCGACCGCAGTCTGCTGATTTCGCCTGATATGATGACTGCCTACGAAAACGACTATCAGGTTCGGCGGTTGATAGATACTGCACGGGCTATAGAAGGAATGCCCCGTCACCATTCGGTGCATGCAGCGGGGGTTGTGATAGGCAATGACGAGTTGATGAATTTGCTGCCTTTGCAGAAAACCACTGACGGTCATGTAGTTACCCAGCTGACCAAGGAGACGGTGGAGGAAATCGGGCTGCTGAAAATGGATATTCTGGGATTACGCACGCTGACAGTCATTCAGCGTACGGTGGAGATCCTGGAGAAAACCAGAGGGATTCAAGTTATCCTGGAAGAGTTGCCCCTGGATGACCCTCAGGTGTACAGCCAGTTGTCAAGCGGTGACACTATAGGGGTGTTTCAGCTGGAGAGCGACGGTTTGAGGCGTTTGTTGGTCGATATGAAGCCCAACCGATTTGAGGATTTGATTGCCGTGATTGCTTTATACCGTCCGGGACCCTTGGGGAGCGGCATGGTGGATGACTTCATCAAACGCAAGCACGGTTTGCAGGAGATTCAATATGTGGACCCGCTCCTGGAGCCAGTGCTCTCAGAGACCTATGGGGTATTTCTTTATCAGGAACAGGTTATGCAGGTGGCCAGTGAGCTGGCATCTTTCACCATGGGCCAAGCGGATGGGCTGCGCCGGGCGATGGGCAAGAAGAAACCTCAGGAAATAGAAAAGCAACGGGACAATTTCGTGCAGGGAGCCCAAGGGAGGGGAATCGAAAGAGAAAAGGCGTCTTATATATTCGATTTGATGGAACATTTTGCTGGTTATGGTTTCAACAAAAGTCACAGTGCGGCCTACGCAATGATTTCCTTCCAAACGGCTTATCTTAAGGCACATTATCCGGTGGAGTACATGACCGCTTTTCTTTCCAGTGTTATCGACAATCAAGATCGGGTAGTCTTTTATATACGTGAATGCCAGCGGATGGGAATTAAAATTCTGCCGCCGGATATAAATGAGAGTGATGAGAATTTTACCGTGGCCGCTGGGCATATTAGATTTGGTCTGGGGGCTATCAAGAATGTCGGGGAGGCAGCTTATCACTCAATTATTGAGGCACGGCGCGATGGGCCGTATACAAGCCTGTTCGACTTTTGCCAGAGAGTAGATCTGCGTCAGGTCAACAAACGGGTTATGGAGAATCTGGCTCTGTCTGGATGTTTTGATGGCTTGGGCATCAAGAGACGT
>CAZDND010000011.1:0-4125 GCA_964506825.1 uncultured Syntrophothermus sp. | reverse complement strand
TGAAGCCCTGCTGGTAATGGAGGAAACCCTGGAGATCGCGGCAGGCATGAGAGCTGCCAGGGAAAGCAATCAGCTGTCCCTATTCGGGATGGAGGAGGAAACGCCCGAGGAGCCGGTCCCGAAGCGGAGGGGAGAATTTCCGGTCTCGGAGCTGTTGACCCGGGAAAAGGAAGTACTGGGGTTTTACGTTTCTGGGAATCCGTTGGAGGAATATAGCCCCATGATGTCATTTTTTGCCACTCAGGAAGTGGAGCACCTTTCCTACCTGAAAGACGGTGATCCAGTGAAACTGGTGGGGCTGGTGAGTGATTTGAAACGCCGGGTCAGCCGCAAAGGAGAACCCTGGGCCAGTTTTGTTATTGAGGATTTAACCGGAAAGGTGGAAGTAGTTCTGTTCTCAGGGGCTTATCGCCAATTTGGGGCCGACATCCAACCGGACAAGCCGGTACGTTTGGAAGGCAAACTGGTGCTGCAGGAAGAAGAGGTCAAGGTAATCGCCCGATTGGTCAGCCCTTTGGTATCCGGCGATGCTGAGATCCATGTAAGGCTGCCGGGTAATC
The DNA here is from genome assembly GCA_964506825.1 of uncultured Syntrophothermus sp. Taxonomy (GTDB): domain Bacteria; phylum Bacillota; class Syntrophomonadia; order Syntrophomonadales; family DTU052; genus JAAYDA01. The sequence goes on along the minus strand of CAZDND010000011.1, from coordinate 3,565 downwards.
AGGACAACCAATCACGCCAGCAGCTATTGGACATTTTGGAAGAAAATCGCGGCGAGGTTCCAGTATTCATTCATATGGCCAATGGAAAGATAATTAAACTGGATCGTGAATATTGGGCCAAGGCCAGCGAGGGTTTAAAGTCAAGGTTGGAGGCTGTATTTGGCCGGGGGCAGGTGCTTGTTTCTAATTAGGCCGGGTAATGTTAGGGGTTGGAACCAGGAGTTCCAGGAAGGATGGCCGATGAAGAGGATTGCAATTGTAAGCAGCGGCGGGGACGCTCCGGGGATGAATGCTGCCATTCGGGCGGTGGTCCGGTCGGCTGCCTATCACGGGCTGACAGTCTTTGGGGTAAACCGCGGTTTTACGGGATTGATCAACAGTGATTTTCTCGGGCTTACAATCAACTCAGTCGGGGATATCATCCACCGGGGCGGTACAATACTGCGAACGTCGCGCTCAGCTGAGTTTTATGAAGAAAACATGCGCATCCGAGCCAAACAGGGTCTGGATGCTTTAGGAATCCAGGCACTGGTGGTTATCGGAGGCAATGGTTCCATGCGGGGCGGATATGAATTATCCAAACTCGGGGTAAGGGTGCTTGGTATTCCAGCCAGTATCGACAATGATGTTCCGGGCACGGACATGACGATCGGGTTCGACACTGCAGTCAACACAGCACTGGAGGCCATAAACCGCATCCGGGATACTGCGACTTCCCATGAACGAATTTTCATTATCGAAGTGATGGGGCGAGACTCGGGGCAGATTGCTCTGGCAGCTGGACTGGCAGGTGGGGCGGAGTCAATATTTGTGCCGGAACTGCCATTTGACATAAATGATGTGGTGCAGAGAATCAACGCAGGCATAGCCCGGGGTAAACTGCACAGCATAATAGTGGTGGCTGAGGGATGCTGCAGCGGTATAGAATTAGGTAAGAAGATAGAAGAAATGAGCCATCATGAAACCCGGGTAACGGTTCTTGGCCACACCCAAAGGGGAGGCACGCCATCTGGTGCGGACCGTATTTTGGCTTCCAGGTTCGGCAACTATGTGGTCGAGATGTTTCTCCAGGATCGGTTCAACCTTATGGCCGGTATTGCGGGCCAAAAGCTGGTCCCGGCAGAGCTAAAGGACGTAGTGGAAGGGTCCCGGGAATTCAATTCTGAAATCTATAATCTGGCCCGGGTTTTATCAATTTAGATGTTCACAGCGAAAATGACGGCTATTGGCCACAAACGAATGTAAGGGGGATCAAATATGCGCAAGACAAAAATAGTATGTACGCTGGGCCCCTCAACTGATGACTCGGTTTTGGTAAAAGCTCTTATTGAAGGCGGCATGGATGTTGCCCGCTTGAATTTTTCCCACGGCAGCTACGATGAGCACCTGAAAAGGATTAGAATGGTTCGTCTTGTTTCTGAGGACCTGGGCAAGCACATACCGGTTATGCTTGATACCCGTGGTCCGGAAATCAGGACCGGAAAGCTTGCTAAAGGCAAGGTCAAGCTGGTCAACGGACAAACCTTCGTGTTGACCTCGCGAGCCGTGCCCGGCGACGAGCGCGAGGTCCAGGTCAGTTTTGCAGGTTTGTCGGAAGCGGTGAAGGTGGGAGATCGGATCCTGCTTTCTGATGGTTTTATTCAGCTCATGGTGGAGGGTGTTTCAGGACCGGATGTCATCTGCCGGGTGACCTATGGCGGCGAGCTGGGAGAGCGCAAAGGAGTGAGCGTCCCGGGGGTCAGAACCCGGTTGCCATTTATGAATGACAAAGACGTGGCGGACATTACTTTCGGAATAGAAAAGGGTATCGACATGATTGCCGCCTCCTTTGTAACCTGTCAGGAAGATGTGCTGCAGATTAGAAAGATTGTCGAAGAAGACGATGCCCTGGTGATGATAATTGCCAAGATTGAGAGCCAGGAAGGGGTTGCCAATCTGGATGAAATAATCCAGGTATCTGATGGAATCATGGTAGCCCGGGGCGACCTCGGGGTGGAAATCCCCACCGAAGAAGTGCCGCTGGTTCAAAAAATGATTATCGAAAAATGTAATCAGGCCGGCAAGCCAGTAATAATCGCCACCCAGATGCTGGAGTCGATGATTAACAGTCCGCGCCCGACCCGAGCGGAAGCCTCTGATGTAGCCAACGCCATTTTTGATGGGACTGATGCTGTGATGCTCTCAGGAGAAACCGCAGCCGGTCAGTACCCGATCGATGCGGTGGAGACTATGGCGCGCATTGCCAGAAGGACCGAAGAGGTGCTCCCGTACTCAGAGATTCTGGCCCGCAAATCTTTCTGGGGGAGTGCTTCGGTAACTGATGCGATAAGCTTTGCTACCTGTGCCATAGCCGAGGATCTTGGAGTTTCAGCCATTATTACCGCCACTCAATCCGGTTCAACGGCGCGCATGGTTTCAAAACACCGGCCGCGGGCCAAGATAGTGGGAGCAACCCCCGTGGAGGTAATCGCCCGGCATCTAAACTTGATGTGGGGAGTTGCCCCTTTACTGGTAAGGGCAACTACTGGAACTGACCAGATGATCGAGGAGTCGGTTCAGGGAGCCATTGGCGCCGGGTTGCTTAAGGAAGGTGATATGGTGGTTATTACTGCCGGGGTGCCTTCTGGAGTGGCCGGGACCACGAATCTGATCAAGGTCCATGTCGTAGCTGAAGTGTTGATCCAGGGTATGGGAATCGGAATGAAATCGGCCAGCGGCAGGGTCAGAATCATACGCAAGCCTGAAGAAGCGGTGGGTTTTGAAGCCGGGGATATTTTGGTGGCTCCAGCTACCACCAGGGAATACATCCCTTTATTCGAAAAAGCAGGAGCAGTGTTGGTGGAAGAAGGCGGCCTGACATCCCACGCAGCAATAGTAGGCCTTAACCTGGGCATTCCTGTGGTGGTTGGGGTTGAAGGGGTAATGCAGAAGCTGACAGAAGGCATGCTGGTTACGGTTGACACCCAACGGGGGCAGATTTATAAAGGACTGGCCAAAGTTCTATAATAATGACTATTGTTGGGCTAATGTGCCGGCGATAGGCAGGCAATAAATATATGGATAAAAAGGCGGCCCTTTGCGGGCCGCCTTTTTATCTAGTGTCGATCAGTTATGTGCTGCTCGGTTGCTTGAGTATCATTTTGGCGGCGTTAAGTGCGGCTACCTGACCCTCTCCCACTGATTTAGCCAGCTGATAGGGTGGGCCGGTGCAGTCTCCAGCTGCAAATATGCCGGGAAGATTGGTTTCCATATGACGATTGACCTTGATATAGGTTTCTTCCAACTCCAGTCCGGGAACTAACCTGTCGGGGGATGTTTCTGCTCCTACAATGAATACTCCGTCGACGGTCAGCTGACGCCCAGTAGTGTTTAGATACTGTACTGTCGAGTCTCCTTCGACGGATACCGGGCGTTCCCGGACGATTTCTATGGAAGGACTAAGCTTGGGATCCTGTTTGTACAAAGGGATATAATATACCTTGCTGCAGATTTCAGCCAGGTAGTTGGCGTCAGGTTCAGCTTCCTCGCTGTATGCGATGATGGCTGTTTCTTTATCCTTGTATAG
>CAZDND010000010.1:10521-19292 GCA_964506825.1 uncultured Syntrophothermus sp. | reverse complement strand
CGAGATCAAGTTGGGAAAAAAGGTGTGGTAAGGAATCCGGAAGTCCACCGGCAGGTCCTCGAAAGGGTAGCGAACCAGGCAGGGGAAAGCGGACTCTTCATTTTGGGTGCCACCTACTCGCCGATAAAAGGCCCCAATGGCAATATAGAATATTTCCTTTATATGACCAAAGAAACCCAGGCCCCCCGAGACAATATCTCTTATGATTCTGTCGTGTCAGCAGCTCACGCTGAGCTATCTCTTTAACAGTTGACATCAGATTTGGTACCCAAAGAAAATTAGGAAAGCCAAGGGCTGGAAAATGATAGTTGGACTAGTCTCAAATTCATGGAGAGAAGAGACCCGTGAGGAATCTAAAAAAATAGCTGAAAATATGCGTGCCCGAGGCTTGCAGGTCATCGAGGAATGGCAGGAGGGAAATGGTACCCCAGACCTGTTGGTGGTTCTGGGAGGGGATGGCACCATCTTGGGAACAGCAAGGAGATGCGGCCATCTCAACATTCCGATCTTAACTGTCAATATGGGCAGAGTGGGTTTCCTGGCGGAACTAGAAATAGACGAACTCGACAGCTATCTGGAACGGATCATCAAGGGCGACTATGGCCTGGAAAGCAGGATGATGCTGCAGATTAGGGTTCGGCGCGATGGCCGGGGGATATTCGACAGTGATGCCCTCAATGAAGTCAGTGTTTTAAGGCAGGGTGTTGCCAGGATGAGCAGATTGAAACTGCTGGTGGACAACATGCCGCTGGCCGATTATATAGCAGATGGAGTTATCTGCGCTACCCCTACCGGATCAACGGCCTATTCATTATCGGCCGGGGGCCCGGTGGTGATGGCTGATACCCAGGTGATATTGGTAACCCCGGTTTGTCCCTATACACCAGCCTTGAAACCTTTGGTTCTGGATGCCGACAAGACCATAACTATCATACCTGACACCCAGCAAGTGACTCTGACCGTTGATGGACAGGATACAATGGAATTGCATGCCGGCGATGAAGTGGTCATCCAACGTTCACCGCGCAGCATAAGTCTTGTCAGGCTGAAAAAGCACAACGTGTTCGAAGTTTTGAGCAAGAAACTGTACCTGACAGAAGCCCCTGCCAAACATTGATAATGGGACCAATCCGAAACGACATGAACGGAATGTAAGGTGGATATATCTCTCGAGAAAAATGAACCCATGAATAATAAATTTGGCAGTCTGGGCAATGCGGTTAAGCTAGCCCAGTTCTTCGTTGCCAGGGTTTTGCAGGATGATGATATAGTAATCGATGCGACCTGCGGAAATGGCCATGATACGGCCTTTTTAGCCAGCAAGGTAATTCGGGGGAGGGTTTTCGCCTTTGATTTATCACCGCTGGCAGTGTCCAGAACCACTGAACTAATGGTGGCGCAGGGACTATCTGAAAGAGTGGTCATCCATCAGGATAATTTCCGAAACATTCCCGAATACATTGACAATGGGGTTGCAGCGGTTATGTTTAACCTGGGGTACCTGCCTGGGGCTGATCGGGAGACCGCTACCTTGGCAGCCGATTCCGTGGCGGCGATTCTTTTGGCGGCGCCACTGTTAAAGTTGGGTGGGGTAATGACAGTTGTCTGTTATCCAGGCAATCCCAGGGGTATGGAGGAAACTATACAGGTTAGGAATGCTTTGGCGATTCTCGATCAAAAAGAATACGAAGTTGTTGAGATGAGCTTTATTAATGGGATAAACGACCCGCCAATACTCATATTAACAAACCGGATAAGGAGAAATAAGCCATGAAGGTACTTCGCCACCGTGCAATATTGGATATTGTTGCCAAGGAACGCATTGTAAGCCAGAAGCATCTTTGTGACGTTTTGACAGACAGAGGATTCAAAGTTACTCAGGCTACAGTTTCGCGGGATACCAAAATATTGAATCTGATCAAAATTGCCGACTCCCAGGGGTATCGACTGGTACCGCCGGAAATACAACCCCCAAGACAGCCTTCGGATAGAATCAAGAGGGTATTCCTGGATAGCGTAACCAAAATCGTTGATAGCGACAATTTGTTGATCATAAGAACGATTCCCGGATCAGCACATATGGTTGCGTCGAATATCGACGGGTCCGGAATAGAGGAAATCGTTGGCACCGTAGCAGGTGATGATACCATTATTGTCGTTATCAAACCACGTGAAGCCGTGGCGGAAATTTTGAGAAGATTTCAAGAAATATTGGAACAGTAAAAGCACCAGGCGATCTTTCATTAGGACATTATTTCAGTCAGACAAATTGATGAGAAGCATGCAAGAGAAAGACTGGTGGATAAACAGGCGGTGTATGATTTGCTGGCAATACCAGAATCAATCTGTTTGTTTGTTGGGGAGTGAAGGATTATGTTGAGTGAAATCCACATCAAGAACATGATTTTAATCGATGACCTCAAGATGCAGTTTGATGCTGGGCTAAATGTTATTACCGGGGAGACCGGTGCTGGTAAGTCCATTCTTGTCGATTGTATAGAGTTGCTGATGGGTGAACGACTGAATGCGGAATTGACTAGAAGTGAATCCGGCAATTCTATGGTTGAAGGTGTCTTTGATATCGCCCATGCTCCGATTACGAATTTCATTGAGAACGATGAGATCAGTAGTGAATCAGGTGACGCACAAATCATCATCAGCAGAGAAGTCAATCGTCAGGGCCGAACCATTAATAGAATCAATGGAAAGTTGGCCAATGTTCATCAAATTAAGGACTTGGCTGAGCAATTGGTGGATATCCATCTTCAAAACGATCAGCAGCAAGTTTTGAATCCTCGCAATCACATTGTCTATTTAGATAGCCTATCTGCCAAAATCAGAGACAACAAATCAAGTCTTGCTGATGCATATCGGTCGTGGAAAGAAATAACAGACGAGATCGAAGACCTGGGTAGACAGGAACAACGCAGAAGTTCCGACCTCGAATACCTGGAGTTTCAGATCTCAGAAATTGAAACTGCCAATCTGACCGAGCATGAGGATGAACAACTGCAAGATGAAAGAAAGAGAATTGTTAATCTGGAAAAGACTTTATCCATTGTCAACCAAGTGGAAAATTCGATTTCCGGCGAAAGCGGATCAGTTCTGAATTCTCTGGCCCATTCGATCAACATTCTAAAGAATTCAGAGGATCCTTTTCTTAAGGATGTAATGGAAGAACTGCAGCAGGCGTTCTATTCGATTGAGGACATAGATCAGAGAATGTCTCGGTTTAGGGATGGATTGGAAGTAGAACCTGATCGCCTCGACGAGATAGAGGATAGGCTTCAAAAGATCAACCGTGTTAAAAGGAAATATGGTGGAGAAATAGGTACGGTACTGGCGCATCTGGAGGAGCTACGGGCTGACCGGCAGCTTCTTGCTCAAATTGAGTTCAGGATCAATGAGCTGCGTGAAAAGGAACAATTACTGAAAAGGCAGTATACGGAGATGGCAGGTCAATTTACCGAATGGCGTCGGGAAGCTGCCATGATACTGGAAGCGCGCCTGCAAAAAGAATTAGAAGAGTTGTCCATGCCTGGAGTTCGATTTGTCATAGACATTAGCCCGGTTGCCCCATACGTCAATGGACAGGATGAAGTGGTGTTTCTCTTTTCGGCCAATCCTGGAGAAGCCCTGCGTCCGCTTAACAAAATTGCTTCTGGTGGAGAGATGTCACGTTTTGTACTCGCGCTGAAAACTGCGTTGGCTGACGTGTACCAGGTCCCCATTCTGATCTTTGATGAAATCGATGCGGGAGTTGGTGGGCAGGCTCTTCTGGCAATGGGGGCTAAAATCAGCGCGCTAGCCCAGTCTCATCAGGTGATTTTGGTGACTCACTCACCCCAGATTGCCAGCATGGCTGACACCCACTGGCATTTATCGAAGACTGCGGCAGGAAATATCACTCGGATTATCGCCCGACATTTAAATAGGGAGGAACGCATAGAGGAGCTTTCCAGGATGCTGGCGGGCGATAAAGTTACAACGGCGGCTCGTGAGCACGCTATGCAAATGCTGGGAATAGAGACCTAGCAGCCACGAAGCCTAACCAAGGAATATTTTTAAATACGACAAAGTGATAAGATTAAGTTTAAAATATTAGGACCTTTAGTCTATATGCAAATAAAGGTAATATTTATCAGACGTCGAAGTGCATATCGAGTAATATATTTGAAGTTTCTGCAATCAGGGGAGGATGTTGAATGGCGAATCCGATTAGAGTAATTATCGCAGATGATAACCGGGATTTTGCAAACATTTTGAAAGAGTTCTTTTCGAATAATCCGGATTTTGAACTTATCGATGTATGTTTTAATGGTCTGGAAGTCCTGGAGTCGCTGGAGAAAAAAGAAACGGATGTTCTTATCCTGGACCTGATTATGCCTCATATGGATGGGATTGGTGTTCTGGAGAAAATGACCGACATGAAAAAACGTCCCAAGGTTATTATTCTAACCGCTTTCGGGCAGGAAAACATCACTCAGAGATCCGTTCACTTGGGGGCCGATTATTATATTCTCAAACCCTTCAATCTCCAGGTTTTGGGCGATAGAGTCAGACAAGTTGCCAGAGACCGGATCGATAACTACCCTCGGCATGTACCTATGACAAAAAGGGACTTCGAGATGGATGTTACCCGGATCATTCACGAAATCGGCGTACCTGCTCATGTTAAAGGATATCAATATTTGCGGGATGCCATCATTTTGGTGGCCGAGGACATCAATTACTTGGGTGCAGTGACCAAGGAACTGTATCCAACCATAGCTGTAAAATATCAAACGACTCCCAGCAGAGTGGAAAGGGCTATCCGTCATGCAATAGAATTAGCATGGGACAAGGGAGACCTGGAACGTATCAAAAAAATGTTTGGCTTTTCCGTTAGTGGCGAACGCGGAAAACCCACCAATTCTGAATTCATCGCAATTATTGCTGACAAATTGAGGATCGAAACCAAGGTAAGCTGAAATATTGCCGCATTATGGATAGCAATCAAATAAATTGTTCTAAGTCCCTATTCGATGGTCCCGCCGGCAATATTGGTTTGCTTGTGGATCAAAGCAGAAGAGCGCCCATATCATAGGTTGTAACTCTGTGGATGTTAAGCCTTATTCGCCTGTAGCACAGGCTTTTTTTTTGACCGGCAAATGGGAGAGTGATAACATGAACCTCAAAGGAAAAGCCCGGTTGGATCGAAGAACCAAAGATCTGGTTCAGCGCCTTCGTTCTGATGAGATCGCAATTATCTGCCATGATGACATCGATGAGGTTGCTGCCAGAAGCCTAATAGAGATCCATCCCCGGGCAATAATTAATGCGCAGCCATCCATAACCGGACGCTATTCGACTCGAGGGGTATATAAGATCCTTCAGGCCGGTATCCCGGTAATAGATGAGGTGGGCGAAAAGATTTTCGATTTGGTCCGCGATGGGGCAGTGATTACCATAGATTATGATCAGGTCTTTCTGGGCGAACAGAAGGTAGCAGTTGGAAAAGTCCTCTCGGTGGATGATGTAGAAGAAAAACTGCTGATAGCCCGGGAGAATCTTAAGGTGGAGTTGGACCGGTTCGTCGAGAATACCCTGGAGTATGCCAAACGGGAAAAGGATGTATTATTAGGATACATTGATCTTCCGGAGCTTAAGACCCGGATCGAGAATCGACCCGTATTAATTGTCGTCCGGGGCAAGAACTACAAAGAGGACCTGAAGACAATCCGGGGTTATATGCAGGAAGAAAAACCGGTCCTGATCGGGGTCGATGGTGGGGCTGACGCCCTGGTTGAATTCGGCTATAAACCAGATATTATAGTTGGCGACATGGACAGCGTTTCCGATACAACTCTTCGCTGCGGAGCCGAGATTGTAGTACATGCATATGCAGATGGCAGCGCACCTGGTTTGGCCAGACTAAGCGAAATGGGGATATCTGCCAGGGTAATGGCAATGCCGGGTACCAGCGAAGACATAGCAATGATTATAGCCTTTGAAAAGGAAGCCTCGCTGATTGTTGCAGTCGGAAGTCATTCCAATCTGATCGATTTTTTGGAGAAGGGGCGTAAAGGGATGTCAAGCACTTTCCTGGTTCGTCTCAAAGTCGGTTCGATCCTGGTCGATGCCAAGGGAGTCAGCCAGCTCTATCGTCAGGGACTGAAGACCAAGTATATTTTGCAGCTGATATTGGGTTCACTGGTACCGGTTTTGATAATCCTCTGGGTGGCTCCTTCCACCCGCCCATTTTTCAAATTGATATGGCTGCAATTTAAACTTTTGTTCAATTTGCAATGAGTTATCGGTTACAACTATCTATGAACGGAGTGCAAGAGCTTGATAGACATTCGATATCATATTGCGACGATCGTCGCTGTATTTGTGGCTTTAGGGGTGGGAATACTTATAGGCAGCACCTTGGTCGGCAGTGATGTGCTGATTGAGCAGCAAAAGAAAATGATCACACAGTTGGAGTCTCAGTTCACCGAGCTGCGGCAGAGGGAGGCAGAGGTTACGGCTGAGAATGAATTAGTTACCAAGATCAATTCCCACTACGAGGAATTCAGCAAGGCGGTAAGCCCCACTATTCTGCAAAACCGTCTTTTGGATTACCGGGTTGCGATAATTGTTACCGGTGGAGGAGAGATCCCTTCAGGATTGGTGAATAGTATTTCTTTGGCGGGAGCACAAATCGTGTCGACAACCGTGGTCTTACCATCAATAAAAATCAATGATCCCAAGCTCAGTCTTGAAATTAGCGAGCATTATCAAATGGGCACCGATGCGCCCTTGGATGATCTGAGAAAAAGAGTGGCTTTGACGACCGCTGGGGTGGTATTGAACAGCGGCGATCTCGAGGACCGGGAATTCCTGGAGAACGCCAACCTGGTGAAGTTTAACGGCGGTTACGAGGGAGTGGTAAATGGTGTCATCATCGTTGGCGGAGCAGAAGATGAGGCTTCATATTACCCCGAAGCCATAGATGCCTGGATAATTCGCAGCCTGCATAATGCCGGAAAAAATGTATTTGCATGCGAAACATCGCGGTCCAAATTGAGTTACATGTCTGTATACCAGTCGCTTGATGTGAGCACAGTAGATGATATAGACCTCACCCTAGGTCAGTTATCCATGATTCGAGTCATTGAAGGCGAAGCCGGGGATTATGGAATAAAAGCCACCGCTAAGAAATCGATGCCTTCTCTGCCGGCTGAGTTTCTGCAGGGTGATTTATGATGAAAGTGGTCGCGGTGATTCCTGCCTATAATGAAGAATCAAGATTGGCCGACACAATAACGGCCATAAAAGAGATACCTGAGATTGATGCTATCGTAGTGGTTAACGATGGCTCAACCGATCGAACCCGGGAGGTCGCCTTAAGCAGTGGGATTGAATTGATCGATCTGGTGAATAATGTTGGCAAGGGTGAAGCCCTCAACCGGGCTGTTGATGGACTCCAGGCCGAGGTGGTCATTTTCTTGGATGCCGATCTGGGGAAAACCGCCTCGGAGGGCCGCAAGATTCTGTTGCCGGTTCTGCAAGGACAGGCTGACATGTGTGTGGCCCAGTTTCCTCCTCCTCTGAAACGGGGCGGTTTTGGCATGGTCAAAAGGCTGGCTTCATGGGGGATAGCGAGGGAAGGGCTGCTGGTAACTGAGCCCCTTAGCGGTCAGCGTGCCATGACCATGGAGGTGCTAAAATCCATCCTACCTTTTCATTCTGGATTTGGTATCGAAATTGGGATGACTATCCGTGCAGTCAGGTGCGGATACCGGGTTCTGGAAGTGCCCGTTAATATGACGCACGCTGAAACCGGCCGCGACTTGAAAGGATTTTGGCACCGGGGACGGCAGTTTATTGATGTGGCTCGTGCATTGATGACTGAATTCAGGGGGTAATGCGATTGATAGACAACGTGCCCTTGTTGGTAGTGATGGTTTTGGTTCTGTCGATTATTGTTGAACTGGCTTGCATCAATAAAATCCTTCCGATGTTGGAAAGAGGTGGATCGACTCGTGCCAATTACCGAAATCATGAGATACCAGTCGCTGGGGGCATTACGTTTTTGCTGACCATTTTGGTGGTTTCATTAGTAACCAGCAGTATTTTTGATATATCACCAGCATTATCAGCACCGTTTCTCACATCCTGGATGGGGATGTGCTTTTTGGGGTTTGTGGATGATATGTTGGGGCAAAGAGATTCCCTTGGGTTCAGAGGTCATTTCGGAAGGCTTTTCACCCGGGGGGAATTGACGACTGGTGCCCTTAAAGCCATTGGCGGCGGGATAGTTGCCATTTGGTTTTCCCTCATCTATTCCACTGGCATTGGAGATATTGTGGTCAACACCCTCCTGATTGCACTATTCACCAACAGCATGAATCTCTTTGACCTTCGTCCCGGACGGTGTATTAAATTCTTTCTGCTGTTTTTCATTCCTCTTTTGTTTTTTACCAAGGGGGATTATATTATTTTCCTGCCTTTGCTGGGAGTTGTGCTGGCGTGGTTCCCATACGACGTCGGTGCGCGGGGCATGATGGGAGATGCTGGATCTAATCTTTTGGGGGTTTCTCTGGGTATGATGGCGGCAATATCCTTGCCGATTGCAGCCCGGATTATACTGGTGATTGCCCTGATCGGACTGCATATAATCACTGAACGTTATTCCCTGACAAAGGTTATTGCAGCCAATCCCACTTTAAGGTGGTTTGATAATTTGGGAAGGGGAGTTTAGTTGGGTGGTCAATGAAAAAAGAATTTTAGAAAACTTTATGTCA
>CAZDND010000010.1:8907-10511 GCA_964506825.1 uncultured Syntrophothermus sp. | reverse complement strand
GATTTCCCGTCACGAAGGACAGTTTCGGGATAGTTTGCGCAGCCGTCTGGAAACGATGGGATTCGAGGTTTACGAAGATGATGCCGCGGTCAATATAGATGGCGAGTCAGGCAACCTGATAGCATGGAAAACAGGGCAAACCAAGGTTCCGTCGCTATTCCTATGCGCCCATATGGATACGGTGGTGCCTGGGACCGGAATCGAGCCGGTGGTAGAAGACGGACGGGTAAGGTCAGCTGGCAATACAGTTCTGGGTGGGGATGATAAGGCTGGTATCGCGGCGATCCTCGAGGCCCTGGAAGTGCTTGGAGAAAGCCAGCAAGATCATCCTCCCATTGAACTGATCTTTACCGCATGTGAGGAGGAAGGCTTACTAGGTTCCAAGTATCTGGATTTTGAAAAAATTCGGTCCCGCTACGGGTATGTTTTGGATGCAGACGGTCAGATCGGCCATATAGTGACCGAAGGACCAGCCCAAAACGAGTTCGAGATCAGGATTCAAGGCAAGGCTGCTCATGCTGGTATCAATCCCGAGGAAGGAATCAACGCCATCGTATGTGCAGCCCGGGCCATAGCCAGCTTGCCAGTTGGCCGCGTCGATGATGAGACAACCTGCAATATTGGGACTATTCATGGCGGAAGGGCTCGTAACATCGTAGCCGAAGAGTGCCTGGTGCATGGCGAGGTACGCAGTCATTCACCTGCCAAGCTCCGCCAACTTACCAAGGAAATTACTGATTCTTTTGAACAGAAGGTTGCCGCGATGGGAGCAAAGTGCGATATATCCGTCAGTGCTCTGTACAAGGAAATCAAATTGAGCCATGATGATCCGGTAGTAAAAATTGCGGTTGAGGCGGCGCGGGCCCTGGATCGGGAGCCGCTTCTGATTAGAACTGGAGGGGGCAGCGATGCAAATATCTTCAACAGCAAGGGTATTCGCTGCGCTAATCTGGGAATCGGTATGAAGAGAGTGCATACTGCAGATGAATATATCGAAATAGCCGATTTGACAGACAGCGCCCGCTATATTCTAAAGATAATCGAACAGGCGGGTCGGCAGATATTATGATGGAAACCAGGATTGCCGCAGTCGTCGCCGTAATTTCCTGTATCCATGGATTGATAGAACTCGAGGTTGTAACAGATGGCACGACGCGCCGGGCAGTTGCTTACCAGGGTTCGGTGGGCAGGATAAGCGTTGGTGATAGGGTGGTGATCAACACCACCGCTACTTCTCTTGCGCTTGGGAGCGGCGGACGGGATTTTGTGATGATTAACCTTGATCATCCGGAGATGAGCCTGGATGGTCGAGGGCATATAATGAAAATGCGGTATACCCCCTGGCAGAGCCGGGTATTGAGTGTTGAGGAGGAGGATAGCCCACATCGCCCCCTGATGGAATCGGTTTCGGGGCTGGATGGAACTCCCGTCATGGTAGCTACTCTCCATTCTATGATTCAGCCTTTGTGCGCCTGTCTATCCTTAAAAGGTAAAAAGGTTGCCTATGTGATGACCGACGGAGCGAGTCTGCCGGCGGCCTGGAGCAACACTATCCACCAGCTCAAGGAAGCGGATATGATTGCAGGAGTGGTTACCGCAGGCAA